>JBBTVJ010000001.1:0-3225 GCA_038063295.1 Patescibacteria group bacterium
AGACAAAAACAGAAGCAATTAAGGCTGTTACAGAAACCATTTTAAGATTTGATCCGAAATCAAAAAAGGAAACCTTTTTAGTTGTTTCTTATGAGCCAGATTTGGGTAAATTTGACACGGTGCACATTAAAAGAAAAAAGAAAAATTAACTTCGCCCCCCGAGAGTCTTTTGGGGGGCTCTTGTTTTGGGATTGACAAATGTGTATAATAAATTCTCATGGCACAAAGTGACGAACAAAAGTTCATAAAAGTGCGAGGGGCAAAAGTGCACAATCTTAAAAATATTAATGTTGATATTCCTAAAAACAAACTCGTTGTTATTACCGGACTTTCCGGATCCGGAAAATCTTCCTTGGCTTTTGATACAATATACGCTGAAGCTGAAAGAAGGTTTGTGGAGTCGCTATCTTCGTACGCGCGGCAATTTTTGGGGGTCAAAGAAAAGCCGGATGTAGAATCAATTACGGGTCTTTCGCCAGCTATTGCAATTGATCAAAAAAGCATCTCAAAAAATCCTAGGTCTACTGTAGGCACTATCACGGAAATTTACGATTACCTCCGGATTTTATTTGCCCGAGCCGGTGTTCCCCATTGCCCGAATTGCGGAAAAAAAATCGGCAAACAAAGTGCAGATGAGATTTTACGCCACATTTTTTCTGATTTTTCCGGCAAAGATATATCAATTTTGTCGCCAGTTGTGCGCGGTAAAAAAGGCGAACACAAAAATATTTTAGAAGAAATCAAAAGAAGCGGGTTTTTGAGAGTAAGAACTGACGGCGAAGTTGCGCGAGTTGATGAGATTGGCGAATTATCCAAAAAAAAATCTCACAATATTGAAGTTGTTATTGATAGATTGCGTGTAAATAAAGAAATAGATAGACCTCGCTTACGCGAATCGCTGGAAACAGCAATAAAAATGGGAAAGGGTTTGGTTATTATAAATGCAGAAGACAAGGATTTTTTGTATTCTGAAAATTTTGCCTGTCCTTCCTGCAATATTTCGGTGCCGGATTTGGAGCCGAGATTATTTTCTTTCAACTCTCCATATGGCGCGTGCCAGTATTGTACAGGTATCGGATCTACTATGGAAGTTGATTCAGATTTGGTGACGCCAAATCAAAACCTTACTCTGGCAGAGGGTGCAATTCGCCCATGGGCGACAGCGTCTCACAAGGTAGGACGCCAGTCGTGGTATTGGTGGATGCTTTCGGATCTTGGAGAAAAGTATAAATTTTCATTAAATACTCCAATCAAAAATATTTCAAAAGAAACATTAAACGTTATTTTTTATGGAGAAAAAACCGAAGGAGGGTTTGAAGGTGTTATTCCTAATCTCAAACGGCGTTGGAAAGAAACAGAATCGGATTGGACGAGAGAAGAAATAGAAAAATTCATGAAAATAGAAACTTGCCCAAAATGCCGCGGCAAAAGGTTGCGTAAAGAAGCACTAGGTATCATATTTAACGGCAAAAATATTGCGGAGATATGCGAGTTTACAATATCCTACGCTTTGGATTTTTTTAAAAAAGCAGATTATCCAAGAGCGCTTGATGCTCTTTTTAAAGAAATTTTGCGGAGGCTGAATTTTTTGCTGGATGTGGGATTAGAGTATTTGACTCTTGAAAGAAATTCTTTGACTCTTTCTGGAGGAGAAGCTCAAAGAGTGCGGCTTGCTACACAAATTGGCTCTTCGCTTACGGGTGTAATTTATGTGTTGGACGAACCATCTATCGGACTTCATCCTAGGGATCACAAAAGACTTATTAATACTTTAAAGTCTTTGCGCGATTTAGGAAATACTGTTTTGGTTGTAGAGCACGATGCGGAAACAATGAAAGAATCTGATTGGATTTTGGATTTGGGTCCTGAGGCTGGTAAGCATGGAGGAGAAATTACTTTTTCAGGAACACCAAAAGAAATTTTGAAAGCCAAAACTCTAACAGGCGAATATTTGAGTGGGAAGAAAGTTGTTGGTGAAGGATTAGAAACTCAAGATGAAAAACCAAAAATAAAAAATCAAAAAGTTTTGCAGATTTTTGGCGCTTCCGAACACAATCTAAAAAATATTGATGTTAAAATTCCGCTTGGTAGGTTTGTGGTGGTTTCCGGAGTAAGCGGTTCTGGAAAATCTTCGCTTGTAGACGATATTTTAGCACGTTCTCTTTTGAAGTATTTTTACGGCGCAAAAGAAGAACCGGGAAAGCACAAAAAAATTGAGGGGCTAGAGCATATCGATAAAGCTGTTTTAGTGGATCAATCGCCAATTGGGCGTACTCCTAGATCTAATCCCGCTACATATACGGGAGTTTTTGGGCACATAAGAGAAATTTTTGCGCGTACACTGGAGGCTCGATCACGTGGATACAAAGCTGGCAGGTTTAGTTTTAATGTTAAAGGCGGGAGATGCGAAGTTTGCGAAGGGCAAGGAACAAAAAAAATAGAAATGTATTTTTTGCCCGATATTTATGTTGAATGCGAAGAATGCAAGGGAAAAAGGTACAATCGCGAAGCTCTTGAAATTTTATACCAAAACAAAAATATAGCGGATGTTCTGGATATGTCTTTGGAAGAATCGCATAAATTTTTTAAAGATATTCCGCAAATAGATCATGTTCTGCGCACAATTGTGGATGTCGGCTTAGGATATATGAAATTAGGTCAGCCCGCTACTACTCTTTCTGGGGGCGAGGCGCAAAGAGTAAAACTTGCCTTTGAGCTTTCCAAAAAAGCTACGGGGAAAACTTTATATATTTTGGATGAGCCGACTACAGGTCTTCATTTTGAAGATATAAAAAAACTACTTAAAATTTTGCGTGCGCTGGTGGAAAAAGGCAATAGTGTTTTAGTTATCGAGCACAATTTAGATGTTTTACGTAATGCCGATTGGATAGTGGATATGGGTCCTGAAGGCGGGGGGAAAGGCGGGGAGATTGTAGCAGAAGGTACCCTTAAAGAAATTATCAAAAATAAATCATCATACACCGGCAAATGGCTTAGCTATTGACGGGTTTAATTAATCATGCTAGGCTTGTTTGACAAACTAAAACCCTAAAGCCAATGGAGGATGCATGATTCATTTTGTGGAAACAGGGGATAGGCCAGAAGACGGAGAGATTGTTCGGGCGAAATGCGGCAAAGAGCTGGAATTTCGCCCGATATCGCCTTTATCCGAGAGATTTATTAGAATCTGCGGTAGTTGTAACAATAAAAGAAGCTTTGTTAAAA
>JBBTVJ010000002.1:0-2955 GCA_038063295.1 Patescibacteria group bacterium
GAAAGATTAAAAAAAGAAGTTGGCGAGGTTGGGCTGATTGTAGGAATTGCAGAAAAAAATTCTGGAAATGGGAAACCTCTCTTTAACAGCGCGGTTTTGATACGCAACGGAGAAATTATATTAAGTCAAAAAAAATCGCTCCTGCCGACATACGATGTGTTCGATGAATCCAGATATTTTGAACCCGGAAATAATGACGCTGCTATTTTTGAGTATAACGGCTCCCGATGTGCAATACTTATTTGCGAAGACATTTGGAATGGGGACGAAACACTCAGCCGCAAACTCTACAAATACAATCCGGTTGAAAAATTAAAAAATTTACACCTTGATAATCTTTTTGTTATCAACGGTTCTCCATACTATTTGAGAAAAGGTACTTTGCGATTTAATCTGGTTAAAAATATAGCATCTAAACTTAACTGTAACGTTATATATGTAAACCAGGTAGGTGGAAACGATGATTTAGTTTTTGACGGAAGAAGTTTTGCAATGTGCAGAGACGGCTTTTGTATTGCAGCCTCAAATGCGTTTGAAGAAAATATTGTCATTGCAGATACAGAAAGCTGTAAATGGTCTGGCAATTATAAATTTGATCTAAACAATGAAGATTTGTATAATGCACTTGTTTTGGGGACTCGCGATTATGTTCAAAAAACCGGATTTGAAAAAGCTTTAATTGGGCTTTCGGGAGGTATTGATTCGGCTCTCACCGCCTGTATTGCAGTAGATGCTTTGGGGAAAGAAAATGTTTTGGGTGTCGCAATGCCTTCAAAATTTTCATCGAAAGGAAGCCTTGATGATGCGCGGAGGCTTTCGGATAATTTAGGAATTGCGCTTGAGGAAATTCCAATTGGTGAAACGTACAACGCCTTTGAAGAAACTCTAAAACATGAAATTGGTTGGTATGAACCGGGTTCAAACAAGGATGATGTTACAGAAGAAAATATTCAAGCAAGGATTCGAGGAATAATTTTAATGGCAATTTCAAATAGAACAGAAGGCCTGGTTCTTTCAACCGGCAACAAGTCTGAAATTTCAGTAGGATATTGCACTCTTTATGGCGACATGGCTGGAGGATTTGCGGTAATTTCCGACTTGTGGAAAACACAGATTTATCAACTGGCTAAATTCGTAAACGAAAGAGGTAAGGGTTACATAATTCCCAAAAACACTCTTGAAAAACCGCCATCGGCGGAGCTGAGTCCAGATCAAAAAGATATAGACTCTCTGCCCCCTTACGATGTTTTGGACCCAATTTTAAAAGCATATATTGAAGAGCAAAAAGGATTAGACGAAATAGCAGGAGAAGATGAAAAACCCGAAAAAGCAGTAACAGTAAGAAACGTGATTGAAATGGTAAATCGAGCGGAACATAAAAGAAAGCAAATGCCTCTAGGACTTAAAATTTCTTCTAAAGCATTTGGCTCCGGCAGGCGCTGGCCAATAGCCGCAAAAAATTTATAAACCAACTCCCCCGACAATAGTCGGGGGAGTTTTTTTGGTGCTGGGAGGGAGATTTGGTCACGAATATTTTTCTGCGATTAATAATATCAAAGTGCTGAGGGGGAGATTTGAACTCCCACGGGATTTCTCCCACTAGCTCCTAAGGCTAGCGCGTCTGCCATTTCGCCACCCCAGCAAAAAATTGTGCGGCCAGCGGTAATCGAAACCGCGTCTCGTCCTTGGCAAGGACGCATTCTACCACTAAACCATGGCCGCGCTAAGCGCGGCTTGCACCCCGCTTAGCGGGGTGGATGCGTTTTTACTATTGAACTTTATCATATTCTGCGCTAATTTAAAAGCAGAAAATCCTTGAAAAGGAGTCAGAAAATGCCTCATGAAAAATTCGGCAAAATAGGCTTTTTTTTAGGCGGAGGAGGAGCCAAACAAGGCCTTCCTCAAGCTATTCAGTTAAATTTATTTTTTAAAGCAGGTATAAAGCCGGATGTAATAGACGCAGGATCGGTAGGCGCGTTCAATGCCCTTTATCCGGAAAATTCGATTAGCATATGGGAAAATTACGTAACCTCGCCTGAGGCAATATACGAATTTAATCCTGCTGTAAAAAAGTTAATTGTAGATGTTAAAGAAGCTTTGCCGCATAAAACCAGTCCTCCATTTTCAATAAAAGAGCCCCAGCACTGGAAAGAAATCGTAGACGATTTAAAAATACAGTTATATAAAATATTTTTTGCTTACAAGCTTTTAAAGCCTCTTTTGAAATCATCTTTTTATGGAGATACCACTTCTATAAAAAAAGCAAAGGAAGCTGGGGAGCCTCTTCGCAGGGTTTTGACAGAATTTATAGAAAAAAGGGAAATACGCAAAATTCCAGCATTTTTGGATATTGAACCAATAATTAAGCTGATTTTTGAAAAAATAAATTTAGAATCTTTATCTGGTTATACGTGGGAAACCAATTTTTTGGTTCGTTCATTTAATACCGGGGACATTACATTTTTGAAAGCGAAGAACCCACAAGAATTTGTTCCTCTTGCATGTGCATCAGCAGCAATACGCCCTCTTTTTTCGCCCGTGTTCGTGCAAAACGAATGGTATTGCGACGGCATACAAGCAAATCCTTTTCCGGTAGAAAATTTATTTGACAAATGCGATACAATTTTCGCGTTTGTTCAAAATTATGAAATATTTGAACCAAAAGACAATATATTTAAAGCCTTATTTTTTGAAGAATCTAATGCTCTGGAAAAACATTTGTTTCGTATTTTAAAATCACAAGCTCAAAAACGCGCACAAAAAGAAAATAAAAAGTTTTTTATAATCCACCCTCAAGAACCCATGCACAAAGATTTAGGACTTTTATCTATAAGTGAAGAAGCAATAAAATACACAAAAAAAATAGAAACAGAAGCCACAGAAAAGTTTTTAAAAGAATTGCTGCAAAACAAAAAATAAGAAAACGGCTCAAAGGACTGAGCCGTTTTAAATATT
>JBBTVJ010000003.1:0-2188 GCA_038063295.1 Patescibacteria group bacterium
AAAACCGGCGTTTCCCATTTTTTTTAGCTTTTGAAGATATAAAAGCTCTATCATTCTAGGATCTTCCGATTCATCAGAATCTAAAAATAAAAAACCTTCTTTTTCTCCTGCAATTTCCGAAAATTCTGGAGCAACAACATTGATACCCCAAAATGTGAACGCTGAATGAGCTTTTTTTATTTTTTCAAAATGTTTGCGAAAACTACCGTGAAGTATGCACTTGGACATGATTAATTTTCTTCAAAAGTTCTGTATAAAAAGATAAGTGATTTATTCATTTTTGTCAATAGAACAATTCGTGCGAATTGTTCTTTACACAAAATGGAAAGCCCCCGATTAACGGGGGCGATCGTTTGAAAGGCCAAGAGCACGAAGCTCTTTTTTTGAAGCTTGTTTTTTGTACAATAATTTAAGCGGGGGGTGAATAAATACTCGCCCGAAAATATCTTTGGTTTTGCGCTCGCTTTCCGCCAAACGGCGATAGAAAAATAAAAACCAGATGCCATTGTGCTTTTCGGCGCGCGTTGTATCATCAACTTTCACAACTAACTTTGCTTCCTTTCCCGTTTCGGGGTCACTCATCAAAATCTTAAGATTGTTTCCGATGAGTAAAGTTTTCCTACGTATCGGCCGATTCTCTTGATATTCAAGCCGACCAGTTTCCGGATGAACATAAAATCCATCGACTGGCTGCTCTGGCCGAACAAACCAATGTTTTGACCAAATTTTTCCGTCAGGGCCTACAAAACAGTGCCGCTCCACGTACTCCATGATGTGGTCTTTTCGAACGTGCCATATTGGCTGTGGAGAGTTGGCAGGAATTGCTTTAGCAATTTCGCTAAAAACATCGTCCCACATCTGCCCCAAACGGCTTTTCAAAAATCGATTTATGGGGCCTATCACATCAGTGAATTCCTTATAGAACCACCCGGTAATGCGATTGATACGACACATGGACTCTCGCGTCGGCAACAAATCGTGAACTTCTGGATTGTAATTGTTCTCTGTGATCCGAAGCCGTGTTTTGCGATTAGGCATCCAGCTTCCTCTACGAGGCGATTCGATCACAATCCGTGAAAAATCATTCCGCATTTATTTTTTCCTCCTTTTTGAAATCTTTTTACATTATACTCAAAATCCGAGAGTTGTCAATACCTGTTTCTTTTTTTCTTCTAGAAGCTTAGGAGTTGAAGCTTCTACTCGAAGACGGATTACATCTTCGGTATTGGATGGACGAAGTAAAAACCACCAATTGGAATAGTCAACTTTTATGCCGTCTTTGTAGGAAATTTGAGCGTCTCCAAAAGCCGCCGCAGCTTTGTCTATATACTTATCTTTATTTTTAACATCAAAGTTAAGTTCTGGGGTCGCGGAATACCGCAAAAGTGGTTTTATAAGTTCGCTTAAAGTTTTTTTCTCTTGCTTCAATAAATCAATTACGCAAAACATCGCAAAAAGCGCCGAATCGCAATAAAAAAAATCTTTAAAGTAATAGTGCCCAGAAAGTTCCCCGCCAAAAACCGCATCGTTTTCACGCATAGCTTTTTTTATAAAAGCATGCCCTACGCGCGATTCAACTGCACACCCGCCGTATTTTTCTATTTCTTCTTTTACTACTCGACTAGAATTAATACTATATATGAAAGAGGTTCTTGTAGAAGTATCTGCATTGCCTTGTCCAGAAAAATTATTTTTAAAATCTTCCTTGAAGCTCTGTATCAAAAGCGCGATTATTATATCTCCTGCTATTTCATTTCCATTTTCATCTTTAAATTTAATTCTATCGCCGTCTTTGTCAAAAGAAACACCGAAATCATATTTTTTTGAACTGATTTTAAATTTGGGAAATCTTTTTATTAAGTCTTCAAAAATGGTAGCAACTACGCTATTTTCCAAATCCGCGTTTATTTTTATTTCGTAGTCTTTAAGGTCCGGAAACTTATTTTTAAAAAAGTTTAGATAAACTTTTTTAAAATTTTCTGTCGTAACGGTTCCTCTCTCTTTATCTAAAAATATACCTCGCAAAGCGGAATTTCGTATTTCCTCAAGTCCACTTCCTTCACTTATAGCTTCCCCGCCTTTTTTAAGTAATTTAATTCCATTATATTCAATCGGCAAATGCGATGCGGGAATCATTGCACCGCCACCAGCGTTTTTTGTGTGTGCTATAAAGTAATACATTGGAGTC
>JBBTVJ010000004.1:0-11744 GCA_038063295.1 Patescibacteria group bacterium
TCATCTGCAGCTGATCGCAGAAATCAGTGGTGACCTTATACGTTTTGAGGATGTTGGGTGCTTTGTTTTGAAACACGCCGAAGAATATCTTTTTCCTGACACCAAGTTATTTTTAAAAGAACTTGCGCTTCATGGATATAATACCTTTTTGGTGACAGCGGGAACGGCATGGTTTCAGGAAGCCAAAATTGCGGGGTCCGGGATTTTGCAATTTCTTACTGCATATAAAGTGGTTAAAGACCCAACAAAGTGTTTTGTTATCCCATCTCTTTGTACCAAAAAAGATAAAGTAGTTTTATTTGATGACTCCAAAAATGTGATTGATGCCATAAAAAAAGAATTTCCACATATTTTAGCTATTCAGGTATTGCGCGATACAAATCCCGTTGTTGGTAATCTTAAGGAAGCGATGGGGACGCTTTTGGCTCATCAAAAACCTCTATGACCTCGGTCATAGAGGTTTTGTTATTTTTGCGCTTTAGTGATAGTTTTATTTGAGAAGAAAACTGCGGGATCAAATGCCAAAAAAACGCAATAAAAAACATTTTGTCGTTATCGGCGGAGGAACCGGCACTTTTACAGTACTTACAGCTTTAAAAAAATACCCGGTTAAATTAAGCGCTATTGTTTCTATGGCAGATGATGGCAAATCTACCGGCGTGCTGCGCGATCAATACGGAGTTTTGCCTCCCGGGGACGTTCGAAGAGCATTGGTTGCGCTTTCTGAAGACAGTAGCCTTATGAGGAAACTATTTGAGTACAGATTTGAAAACGGGGATTTTGCGGGGCATAATGTTGGAAATTTGTTTTTAAGCGCGCTTGAAAAAATTACCGGAAATTTTGCTGAAGCAGTGGAAGAGTCTTCCAAAATTTTAAATATAAAAGGAAAGGTTATTCCTGTGACACTGGATAATGTAAGATTATACGCGGGGCTTTTGGATGGAACTGTAATAAAAGGAGAGACGAATATCGATATTCCCAAAGCTGGCAAAAAAAGAGCGCCGATAGAAGATATATGGCTTGAGCCGAGTGCTAAGATTCACGAAGTTGCAAGAGAGGTGATTTTAGATGCGGATGTTATTGTGATAGGACCAGGTGATTTATATACAAGTTTAATTCCCAACTTTCTTGTCCGCGGCGTTTGCGATGCTATTTTGTGTTCTGATGCAAAGAAAGTATATATTTGCAATTTAATGACCAAATTTGGAGAAACGGATGGATTTGGAGCAGAACAATTTATTTACAAAATTGAAAAGTATGCCGGGAAAAATACTTTGGATTTTGTTTTATGCAATGCCAGAAAGCCAAGTGATAGGGTTCTTCAGGAATATCAAAAAGAGGGCTCCGAATTTGTAGATTTTTCTGAACTGGATAGATTTAAAGCAAAGCCCAAAATTATTTTAGAAAATTTTATGCAAGAAGGATCGCTTGTGCGGCATAACCCTGAAAAACTCGCAGAAGTTTTGCTCAAAATTTAAAATAATCAGCCCCGATGTGCGTCGGGGCTGATTTTACTCAAAACTCGATGTAGCGCTTTAACTGCGAGTTCAAGCTCTATTTTATTAACCACCAAAGGAGGGGTAAATCTGATCACATTTTGTCCTGCGCTTACCGTCATAATTCCTTCTTCCAACAACCGGCCACAAACCTCGCGCGCCATGATTTCTGGATGCAACTGAACTCCCACAAACAGTCCTCTTCCCCGCACCTCTTTGATGTGCGGACTGTCCAGTTCTTTGAGACTCTGCAAAAAATAATCACCAAGCTGATGGGCTTTTTTCGTCCATGATCCGGATTGCATCATCTTAATCACCTCCAGACCTACCCGGCAAGCAGGAGGATTTCCCGCAAAAGTACTGCCGTCACTGCCCGGACCCAGCACATCCATAACTGGCTGACGAACAACTACTCCGGAGAAAGGCGTCAGGCCGCCCCCCAATGCTTTGCCCAGAATAATCATATCAGGCGTAATGCCGTCATGCTCGTGAGGAAAGTTATAACCTGTCCGGGCAAAAGCCGTAGGAATCTCATCTAAAATCAAGAGGACATTTTCTTCATGGCAAATTTTAGCCACTTCTTTGAAATAGCCGTCCGGAGGAAAAATAAATCCACCTTCGCCCTGAATCGGCTCCACGATAAAAGCGGCTGTATTTTTGTTGATAGCTCGTTTAAGGTCAGCCGCATCTCCAAATTTCACCCAGCGGATCCCCGGCAAAAAAGGCCCGAACCCTTCCTTATAATGTTGATTGGCAGAAAGACTAAGCGCTCCCATGGTTCGTCCATGAAAGTTAGAGAAAGCCGCAATAATTTCTGCCACCTCACCCTTGCTCTTATCCAACTTTTTATTGATACACCCCCACCTACGAGCAATTTTTAAGGTTTTTTCTACGGCTTCGGCTCCGGAGTTTCCCGGTAAAAACTTAGCATTTAAAATTCCGCTAAATTCTGCCAGTGCTTTTCCCAATTGAGCCAGAAACGGATTATAAAAATTGCCCGCACAAAGCGACAATTTGGTTACTTGGTCTATAAAAACCATTAATAGCTGACTATTACTTCGCCCAAAGTTATGGACGGAATAATCCGCAAACATATCCAAATAACGGCGTCCATCTACGTCCTTAACCCAACAACCCTGACCGCTTTCCACGGCTACTGGAAACCTTTCATAGTGGTTAGCGAGATAACGATGCGTCATTTGTATATATGCTCGAGTCGCCGCCGACAGTTGTTTATTTTGCATCTCATCCCCCTCTTTTAAAAGTACGTCAACCCATTTAATTATATTGCATATATTCAATCAAAGCTCAATCTTGTAGATGGCAAGTACCGCCTCTTGGGAGTATTTGAAAAATTTTTCTTTTCTGTTTTTAACCCTTCAATGCATTCAGGGTGAACGGAATCGGGAATTTCTTTTTACCCCGAAAAATCTGTTCAATCGTAGTGCCGCGGGAGAGAGTCGAACTCTCATGATCTTGCGATCGCAGGATTTTGAGTCCTGTGCGTCTACCAGTTCCGCCACCGCGGCAAAATTATGTTAATAATATAGCGGGTTTTACATTTTTTTTCAATCTGCTATTTTATATAAATGGGAGAGGAGGAAAAAACAAATATATCGGATAGTTCCATAGAAAACATTGCACAGGATGTAACTACTTTTACTTCTTTTCAAAAGGATTATTTCGAGCAGCCAAAAGCAAAAGAAAGCGTTTTTTGGGTTGAAATAGAGCGCATTAAGCCAAATCCATTTCAACCCAGAAGAGAATTCAATGAAATTGCGCTTCTTGAACTCGCCGATTCCATAAAAGAGTATGGGATTCTGCAACCGATAGTTGTAACAAGAAAAGAAAACGACCTAACTCAAGGGGCTGTGGAGTATGAGCTTTTAGCCGGCGAGCGCAGACTGAGAGCCGCAAAAATGGTGGGACTTACGCAAATTCCGGTAATCATAAGGAGCGAGCTCACGAACAAACTTAAGCTTGAAATGGCGCTTGTGGAAAATCTCCAGCGTGAGGATTTAAATCCTATTGAAAAAGCCGTGGCCTTTAAAAGGCTGATGGCAGAGTTTGGTCTTTTGCAAAGAGAAGTAGCTGCAAAAGTTGGAAAGAGCAGGGAGGCGGTGGCAAACACAATGAGGCTTTTGACCCTGCCGCAATACATGCAGGACGCCGTAGCCTCTGGAATTATTAACGAAGGGCACACTCGTCCGCTTTTGATGCTTGCAGATCATCAAAATGAGCAAAAAGCTCTATATGATGAAATAGTTGTAAAAAATATTTCTGTAAGAGAGGCGGAACTTATTTCCCGCAACGTGGCTTTTGAACGGGCGCGGACTTTTTTGGATCCGGCTATGAAGGGTCTTCAGGAGCAGGTAGAAAATGCTTTGGGCACCAGGGTACGCATAGAAAAAAAAGGAGTAAAAGGCAAAATTTCAATTGAATTTTTTTCAGAGGAGGAATTGCGTTCTATCTTGGGGAAGATCGCGCCGCAACATTCAGAATTCCTCTAATTTTCTTTAAAGAAGAAAGTATTTTGTAAGAATTACTGCCCGGTTCTTTGCATGAAAATATAAGTTTGGGGTATTTTTTGTCTTTAAAATCTGTTTTCAAATCATCAATGTTTACTTTAAATCGATAAAATACTTCCGAACATTCTTTTAAAATTCCGACTCTGTCTTTTGCGGTTACTGTAATTTCGAGAGTCTCGCTGATTTCCTGTGGTTTTTGGCCGCGTTTTTTTAGAAACGATCTTATCTTGTTTCTTGCAAGCGAAGTTTTTGTGTGATTAAGCCAGTCGGCAGTAGGTTTTTTATTTTTTTGTGTAAGTATTTCAACGGTGTCCCCAGATTTTAGTATTGTACTAAATTGTGCCATTTTACCGTTGACTTTTGCTCCAAACATGCGGTCTCCTACTTCAGAGTGTATGTGATAGGCAAAATCAATTGGCGATGCTCCGTCTGGAAGATCAATAACATCGCCTTTTGGGGTTAATGCAAATATTCTATCTTTAAAAAAATCGATTTTAAGATCCAAAAGAAGATCTTTTGTAGGAAAATTTTTGTGTTCTTGGTACCATTTTTGAAAGCGTGATACCCATTCAATTTTTTTGTCGTTTATTTTTGTAACCGTCTTTTTTTTACCGCTTTCGTCGTATGCCCAATGTGCCGCGATACCAAATTCTGCTTCTTTGTGCATATCTGTTGTCCGTATTTGAAAATCAACTATTCTTTTTTCTGGTCCGAATACGGTTGTATGCAGGCTTTGATATCCATTGGGCTTTGGGAGTGCTATAAAATCTTTAATTCTTCCGGGTACCGGTTTCCATAATTTATGGATTACTCCCAGTGTTTTATAACAATCCGCAATGTTATTGACTATGATTCTCATGGCTACAATATCTAAAATTCTATCAAAATCCATTTCGTACTTGAGGAGTTTTTTCCAAATACTATAAAGATGTTTTGTGCGGTAAAGTATTTTTTCTGTTTTAACTCCTTCTTTTTTAAGTTCGTACTCAACTCTTGGCCTCAGCTTTTCCAAAAGTTCTTTCCCGTGCTTTCTTTGGCTTTCTACTTGTGATTTAAGCCAAATGTATTTTTGTGGATTTACAAAAGGGAATGCCAAGTCTTCCAGCTTTGCTTTTATTTCCCATATTCCTAGTCTATCGGCAAGGGGGGCGTATAATTCTAGCGTTTCTTCTGCGATTCTTTGTTGTTTTTTTGGGGCTTGAAATTCAAGGGTTTCCATGTTGTGCAATCTATCCATGAGTTTTATTATTACAACTCGTATATCTTGCGCGAGCGCTAGAAACATTTTTCGCAAGGATTCTACTTCGCGCTCTACGCCTTTGTAGTGCACCGAATCCACTTTTGTTACAGCTTCAACCAAAAAAGCCACTTCATCGCCGAACCTTTTTTTTATTGTTTCTATTTTAATTCCCTGATTTTCTACCACATCATGCAGTAAAGAGGCTGAAATGGCATCCGCGTCTAGCTTTAGTTGCGCGACATGCAATGATACTGAAACGGGGTGTGTAAAATATGGCTCGCCAGACATTCTTTTTTCATTTTTATGCGTTTCTTGCGCAAACTCAAAAGCTGGTTTTATAGCCAAAATATCCCCGAAAGAATAGCCAAGTTCTTTGAGTGTATTTTGATATTCATCCCAAGTCATGGATTTATTTTTGGTTCTTTTTGTGGAAGCGTCCATGAAATAAAATCACATTGTGGGTAACGGGAACAGCCAAAAAAATACCTGCCTTTTTTGGAGCGGCGGCGGACTACATCGCCTTCGTTACATTTGGGGCACTTTATGTTTAGTGCAGCTTCCGGCAGTTTTTTGGTAAATTTACATTCCGGAAAGCCAGAGCAGGCAATAAATTTTCCAAATCTTCCGCGCTTGATAACCAGGTCTTTTCCGCAATTCGGACATTTTTCATCTATTTTTTCTTCTATTTTTTGCGAGGCAACCGATTCATATTTTTCTTCCAAATGTTTGGCAAACGGGTCGTAAAATTCTTTAATTATTGGCATCCATTCTTTTTTGCCTTCCGCTATTTCATCGAACTCCTCTTCGATTTTGGCAGTAAAGCCGATATCTACTATTTCCGGAAAATTTTCTACCAACATTTTATTTACAAGTTTCCCGGTTTCTGTAGGGTGCAGTTTTTTGTCTTCCAATCTTTCTACATAGCCACGCTCTTGTATTGTAGAAATTGTAGGAGCGTAAGTAGATGGGCGGCCGATGCCATATTTTTCTAAGATTTTAATAAGAGTTGCTTCGCTGTATCTGGGAGGCGGCGCGGTAAAATGCTCTTGTGGGCTTACTTTTTCTATTTTAAGTTTTTGGCCTTCGTTTAGCTGAGGCAAAATATTTTCAGAGATTTGCAGTGGATAAACTTTCAAAAATCCATAAAAAGCGAGGCTTGCTCCATTTGCGCGAAGTAAATACTCTCCTGACGCTATATCAGCTTTAGTGCTTTCTATTTCAGCTTCCGGCATTTGAGATGCGCAAAATCTTCTCCAAATTAAATTATATAGTCTCCATTCTTTTTCTTCTATTTTAGCTTTGAGGGCTTCGGGTGTTTCTTTAATACTCGTTGGACGAATTGCTTCATGGGCTTCTTGGGCACCCTTAGATTTTGTTTTAAATTTTCTGGGAGAGGCAAGTAAATATTTTGCTCCAAAAGTTTCCGAAATAAAATTTTGAGCTTCCCCGAGCGCATCTTCAGATAAGTTTAAAGAGTCTGTTCGCATGTATGTAATAAGACCGCTTTCATAGAGGCGTTGTGCGAGCATCATGGTTTGCTTTGCGGAAAATCCAATGCGTTGTCCTGCTGTTTGCTGCAGGGTTGAGGTAATAAACGGAGGCGGAGGATTCTTTTTTTCTTTTTTTATTTCTACAGACTGAATTACTGCTGAATTTTTTGCGATTTCTTCCGTGATTTTTTCGGCTTCTTCCCTGGTTTTTATATCAAATTTCTCTAGCGTTTTTTCGCCAATTTTTACAAGCTTGGCTTCGAAACTACCCTCCAGCGAGGCTACGATTGTCCAATACTCCTCTTTTATAAATTTTTCTATTTCATCTTCGCGCTCGGCAATAAGCCGCACGGCAACTGACTGAACGCGTCCTGCGGATAACCCGCGCGCCACCTTCTGCCACAAAAAAGGCGAGAGTTTATATCCTACAAGACGGTCCAAAATTCTTCGCGCTTGTTGGGCGTTTACCAAATTGATGTCTATTTGACGTGGATGAACCAACGCGTCATCGATCGCTTTTTTGGTAATTTCATGAAAAACAATCCGCTCGGGGGATTTGGCGCTAAGCGCTTGAGCGAGATGCCACGCAATTGCTTCTCCTTCTCTATCCTCATCTGTCGCTAAAATTATGCGATCGGATTTTTCTGCTGATTTTTTTAGGGCATTTAAGTTTTTCCGCGCTTTTATTGGAATTATATACTGCGGCTCAAAATTGTTTTCAATATCTACCCCGAGTTTTGACTTTGGCAGATCGCGTACATGACCAAAACTGGATTGAACAGAAAAACCCTTCCCAAGAAATTTGGAAATTGTACGCGCTTTGGTTGGTGATTCGACGATGACTAAGTTCATAAAATTATTCTAATTACTCTAATTGACCTAATTATTCTAATCAAGTATCAATTTAAGAATGTCTAATCTCTAAATTTTTTGCATTTACTTTTCTAGAAATAGAGTTAAAGATTAGATGGAGTTCCTTTGCTTCTTGCCACAAAACTATAGCCTTATCTCTTAGTTCCGGAACAGCGACCACAACCATTCTTAACCAGTGTTTTGTTTCTCGTGCCTCTTTTTTACAAATGCCAATCTTGTGTTTAAAATCTTTTCCAGACTCTGCATCATCGGCTTCGCAGTAGTTTGCACCCACAGAAGTTCCTGATCCAACAAGTTGAGGAACTATTCTTTCCGTAACTTTGTTAACGGGCACTGTTTTTGCAAATCGTATGATGTTTTCTCCAAATTTTGCTGTTCTTTCTTCTAAATCATATTTTGGATTTTTTAAATTAGTCATTGGTGTTTCTTTAGGTTAATTAGAATAATTAGAACAATTAGACATTTTTAACATACTCATTTCCTACTTTTTTTATAATACCACGTAGCTCCATGAGCCCTACGAGAGCCTGGGTTTCATTAGAGGACATTTTGCACGCTCTGATAATTGAGTCAATGTCTGTGGGTTCCTGGATTGCATCAAATATTTTTTGTTCACGCGGGGATAACTCAATTTTTTCGTTGTTTGCTTTTTGAAAATTTATGCCATAAATTTCTAAAATATCCTCGGCGGATTCTATTAAATAAGCCCCTTGTTTTATAAGTTTATTTGTTCCTTTGGAATTTGAGGAAAAAATTGTTCCCGGTATCGCACAAACTTCTCTATTTTGATCAAGCGCAAAGCGTGCTGTAATTAGTGAACCGCTTTTTTCCCCGGCTTCTACCACCAAGGTTGCGTAAGACAGCCCAGAGATAATCCTATTTCTTTGTGGAAAACTCCAGTACGCTGCTTTCATATCATTTTCATATTCTGAAATCACCGCTCCGCCACGTGAAGCAATTTCTTCAGCAAGCCCCCAGTTTTTTTGCGGAAAAAACACATTGCGGTTGAGACCAGAGCCCAGCACTCCAATTGTAGGTATATTGTTTTCCAAAGCTGATTTATGGGCAATTGAGTCAATACCCACAGCAAGCCCGCTTACAATTGTAAAGTTGTGTGGCGCAAGGCCTGCCACAATTTTCCGCAAAATCTCTTCGCCATAAGCCGAGTTCTTGCGGGTGCCCACTATAGATAGGTAATGTTCTGTTTTTGGGATTTTGCCCCAGATATTGAGCGCTTTGGGCGGTGAGGGGATTTCGGTAAGATTTTTGGGGAAATCGGGGCTATTTAGACTGATTTGGCGGATTTGAGGATGCATTTAGATTAAAATACCTCCCCTGGCCCCTCCTTGTAAAGCCTGCCTGTCCGGCAGGCAGGGAGGGGAGATCAAAAAAGACAAAACGTCATGTGGGGTTGACAAACTTTTAAAACCGAGTATAATGTAAGGCAGGATTGGTTCTTGCTCAAAGGGATGGTCCCAAAAGAGCAGGTTTTGATAACTTTAAACTAGTTAGCTCGCCTTACGGCGTGGCTACGGAGGTGTATTATGGCGAAAGCCAAGAGGGTTCCGAAAGGGACAGTTGTAGAAAATGCTGTTGTAAGGATGGAACCGGAGATTGACATGCCACCGGCGTCGGCACCAGAACCTGGTGTGATTTTGAACGAACCCCCGGTTGTCCAGGATCCGACTCAGCCCAATTCTAGTCCGGACGGGAAACCCAATGGACAGGAGAAGGGCGATATTCATGAATCGACTCCCGCGGAGATTGTGGCTAACACGGCTCGATTCGAGGCAGATAACAAGATAACGGCTGATATTCTTGCCCAGCATGATTGCGGGCAAGCGGCCAAATCCGCCACTGCAGCTGAGTCCGGCGCCAAGTCCGAGGGGAAACCCAATGGCGAGGCGAAGGATTCCGAGGGCTTTGAGAAAGGGAGTTTTTTGAGCCCCGAGGCTCACGCCCAGCGCAAGGAGGATGTAAAGAGCCTTCGACTTCGTAAGATTTGCAATCTTACGAACGTGCAGAGGGTTTTTGGCGATCGAGCCAACCCTGTGACGCTCGAGGAGTACAGCTCCTGGCGCGATGGGGCAGTTGAGAAGCGCGAGAATGCTCCAAAGATGTTTTCGGACGGGGCATTCAAGCTTATCAAGCACAATCCCGATCTCCAGAAAGAACTTTTTGCTGTTTTCAATGGTCGCGAGGCCATTGATGAGCAGGAAGTGCTTTCAAAGATCGCGGAAATCCGTTTGAGCCGGGGGAGCGAGCAAAACATGCAAATCGACGGTGAACCCGTTGATTGCGTGGGTTGCGCTTATCTCTTTACGCCAATGAAGTATGAGGTCTTCGTTGGACCTCCGGACAAGAAAGAATCCAGAACTTTTGGAAACTTTCTTGCTGTAGACGGGATAGTAAAGGCGTATGATTACCCTTGCTCTAAACTCATCCGCGAAGAAGGTAGAAAGAATGGCAAGAATATTGCCTTTCTGACCTACGCGGATGCCACGGAGAGAGCCTCGCGTCAAAGTGAGGCGATTGAACAGGCAGAGCAGAAGGAAAGTCAGCGCCGAGAACGGTTCGCCGAGCACGTCCAGGGGGTTCTTCAGACGACCGGTGGTCTCTTGGAAGGCCGACGTGGGCGTGACGACAACCGGAATCGGGAGAGCTTCCACAAGCCGGGGGTTTTTAACCCACAGCTTGAAAAAAGGCATTCCAACCCCTTTGCAACTTTGGTGGGCAGAGATGAGGGGCATCCAGAAGGTCCCTACTACTCGCCAGAGTTTCCGTGGAAGATCAACGGTGGCGTAGAGGTGCGGTCATTTTTGCACCTCAACGTTACCAAGTACACGGTGACTGTGGTCAATGCGGGACCAGGGCTTGAAGGGTTTAAGCAGAAGACTTATAACCTGCAAACTCTTCCGAAGGCTTTGTATTCCGCAGTGATCAAGGCTCGCAACGCCCAGCAGGGATCAGGAGAAGAGGAATAATTTTTCTCCCTAACAACAAACGGCTTCGATGCAATGCATCGAAGCCGTTTTCTCTTTTTTAAACCTCCCCCAACCCCCTCCTTACTAAGGAGGGGAGCTTCTTATATTTTTATATAGTGACTAGAATTTATAATAAAAAATCACAAACTGCGAAAAGAAAATTTCTTCGCGGCAAATTATCTTTATCCGAAATTGCTTTATGGAAAAAACTGAAGACAAAAAAGTTGGGCGGTTATAAATTTAGGCGTCAATACGGTTTTGGTAGATATGTGGTGGATTTTTACTGTCCAGCTTTGAAATTAGCCATAGAAATTGACGGCCCTTATCACAAATTTGGTGAGATGAAAGAATACGATCCAGAAAGACAGGTTTTTATAGAGTCATTCGGAGTTAAATTTTTACGTTTTTCTAACGAAGATGTTTCTCGAAATTTGCTACTTGTTTTGAGTAAAATTGAATCAGAATTATCCCCTCCTTTACAAGGAGGGGCTAGGGGAGGTATTATATAAATCAAATGAAACTCATTTCTAATAATTTAATCAAGGCGCTTTTTCTATTTTTTATTTTGGCGTTTTTGTATACATTTTTTTCCGGCAGTTTCAAAAAAATTGAGGAAATTTCGCTTTCCAATCTGGTTGAGCGCATAAATAACGGCGCGGTTTCCAAAATTGTGGTGGAAGATTCCAATTTAGCTATAACTTTAAAAAACAGCACGGAACTTAAATCCAAAAAAGAGTCTGAAGCCGCGCTTTCAGAAACCTTAAAAAACTACGGAGTTTCCGACGAGGCTTTGCGCTCAGTTTCAATTGAGGTTAAAAATCCTTCAGGAATTTTATATTGGTTCGGGGCGCTATTGCCGTTTTTACTGCCGTTTTTGCTGATTGTGGCGTTTTTTTGGCTTACGGCGCGCCAAGTTCAGCGCGGTAACGCGCAGGCATTTACTTTTGGGCAATCGCGCGCGCGGATAATTGATCCAAACAACAAAAAAGAAAAAACTACTTTCAAAGATGTAGCCGGAGTAAAGGAAGCCAAAGAAGAACTTTTGGAAATTGTGGATTTTTTGAAAAACCCCAAAAAGTTTTTGGATATCGGGGCGCGTATTCCCAAAGGAGTTTTGCTGATGGGTTCTCCCG
>JBBTVJ010000005.1:0-1025 GCA_038063295.1 Patescibacteria group bacterium
GAACTACAAGGGCAGTCAGTTGTATGATATATTTATATTTATGGAGTATCAAGATAAAATCATATCAGCAATTGCAAAGGCTCTTCCGGGAGTTTTGAGTATTGTGGTTTCAAAAGATATAGAAAAAGTTGAAGAAGAAATTTCTAAAATGGGTTTGGACCCCCGCCAATTTTATGCCAAAATTCAAAACGAAGCTGAAGATGGAAAAATAGCGGTTTCTGGAGGTTCTGCATTTGTAGTAGATAGTTCAGGTATAGTTTTAACCAACAAGCACGTGGTGGCGGATAAAGAAGCATCATACAAAGCCATGATAGATAAAAATAAATATGACGTGGAAATTCTGGCAAAAGATCCGCTTTCTGATATAGCAGTACTAAGATTAATAAATCCTCCGCAAAATCTTTCGGCTATAAAACTTGGGATTTCTAAAAATATTAAACTCGGTACCGCAGTGGTTGCAATTGGCAATGCTTTGGGAGAATTTTCAAACACAGTTTCTACCGGGATAGTCTCGGGACTTTCCAGATTTTTAAGCGCTGTTACCGATTTTGAAGGACATCAAGAAAGATTGCGAGGTCTTATTCAAACCGACGCCGCTATAAATCCGGGAAACTCCGGAGGACCGCTTATAAATCTTGATGGGGAAGCAATAGGAATAAATTCTGCCATAGTTTTTGGCGCACAAAACATAGGCTTTGCAATTCCAATTGACCGCGCCAAGAGAGACTTGCAGCAGCTTGCAAAATTAGGACATATTCAAACTCCATTTTTGGGTATTCGCTACATCATATTAAATAAAGCAATTGCAAACCACTTTGGCTCCCCTTCCGATTACGGAGCGCTGATTATAAAAGAAGGTCTCCCGCACGACCACGCAATTCTTCCAGGAAGTTCTGCGGCAAAAGCAGGACTTAAAGAACACGATATAATTCTTTCCGCCAACGGCAGGCAAATCACAGAAAAAGAAACCCTGGAAGATATTTTGGAAAACTGCAAAATTGGAGAAGAGCTCGCATTAGAGATCC
>JBBTVJ010000006.1:0-7296 GCA_038063295.1 Patescibacteria group bacterium
TTTTGCACTCTACTATTTTACAAAAAATGCAGTCACTCATTTTGCTTTGATTTTCGCGTTTTTGCGGATTTCAGCAATTTTTTTATTTTTTCCACTAATTTCTCCTGAGTCACCATATCCTGAGTTTCTTCCTCCATGTCTTTTAAAATTGCTGTGCCGTCCATAGCTTCTTTTTGTCCTAAAATAATTGCGGCGCGCGATCCAATTTTGGCGGCAATTTTCAGCTGAGCCCTAAAATTATCTTTTGAAAAAGATTCTGCAACAGAAATGCCGGCCTTCCTTAATTCTTCAATTAAAACAAAACTGCGTTTTTTGGCAGCGGGACCTATTTGTATTAAAAACGCATCCTGCTTTTTTTCTTTAATACGCATGTCTGCTTTTTTCATCTCATGCAAAATTCGTTCAATTCCAAAAGCGCATCCTACAGCAGGAAATGCTTTGCCCCCTAAAAGCATCATAAGCTCATCGTACCTTCCTCCGCCCGCAAGCGCGGTACTAGGCTTGCTATTTTCGTTTTCTGAATTTTCAGCCAGTAAAACTATTTCAAAAACCACCCTACTATAATAGTCAAAACCTCTTACCAAATAGTTATCGAGATTATAAGGAATTTTTCCTTCGTCTAAAAATTCAAGAGTAAGTTTAAAATGTTCTTTACATTCTTCACACAAATAATTTACCATTTGAGGAGCTTTTAATTTTATTTCAATACATTCCTCTTCTTTGCAATCCAAAAGACGCAATGGGTTCTCCTTAAACCTTCTTTTGCAATCTTTACAAAGATAGTTAAATTTCTTTTTGTAAAAATTAAGAAGCTCTTTTCTATATATCGGCCGGCAGTTTTTATCACCAACGCTGTTTATGTGAACCAAAAGATTACTTTTTCTGCCTTTTTGAGAAAACCCCAGCTCAGATAAAATAAGATAAGGAATTTTAATTACCGTAGCATCAACTATTGGATCATCTGCTCCTAAAACTTCAATACCAAATTGCCGAAACTCTCTAAATCTGCCTTTTTGCGGATTTTCATGCCGAAAAAACGATCCATCATAATAAAGTTTTACCGGATGCGGCCACGAAACCATGCCGTTTTCCATATAAGCTCTCATTATGGGTGCGGTGCCTTCCGGACGCAGAGTCAAAGAATCTCCGCCCTTTGTGCGCAGTGTATACATTTCTTTTTCCACTACGTCGCTAGTTTCTCCCAAAGGACGCAAAAAAAGCTCAGAATGTTCCAGATGAGGAGTAGCAATGGGCATAAAACCGTAAAATTCCGAGATTTCTTTGGATTTTTCTAAAATTTTTTCGTAAATTTTAAAATCCTCCGGCAAGAGATCGTGCATGCCCTTTGGGCTTTTTATTGTTTCTTTTTTTGATTTCACTTTATTATATTTATTTGTGATAATGGCCAAAGGCGCAAGAATGCCCTGCCCGTTATATCGTCTTTCTTTAAAGCCCCCCAAGTTCTCGAGTCTAAGCTTCTGCCACGATTGTCGCCGAGCACAAAATATTCATTTTGAGATAATTTTATAGAAATGTCTGGTATCGTTTTTGTTCCTTCTGGCAAATAGCTTTCTTCCAACATAGCTCTTTGGGCACCTCCTAAAATAACTTTTCCATTTTCAATCTTTATTGTCTCTCCCGGAAGACCGATTATTCTTTTTATAAAAAAAATGTGCTGGCCCACAGGCGGATTAAAAATTATAACATCGCCTCTTTTTGGCTCTTTAAATCTATATGAAATTTCATCGATTATCAAATATTGTCCGTCGCTGAAATTCGGCTCCATAGAATCCCCCTCCACAATAAAAGGCTGTGCCACATACGCTCGTATAGGAAAAACAATTGCTAAAGACACAACAAGTATTTTAATAAATTCAAAAAAACTATTTCTCTTTTCTTGGATTTCCATTGAAATTAATAATACGCTAAACTTGCTTTCTTGCCAAACGCTTATAAATTCGGTCGCGACGATCTGCTGCCAAAAGTTGAATAATGTGATTGGATTTAAATTTAAACCCAACTCGATAATCCCTTACAATCCGAAAAGAAAATAAACCCTGAAGAGGAGGACTCAATGGCTTAGTATGAAGACGCGAATCAAAAGCATCATTACTTAAAAGTTCTAGCAACTCAGCTAACTTATTTTGACATTTGATCGGAAGTTTACGTGTATCTCTGAGAAATTCTTTATCATAGAGAATTTCATTTCTTGGATTGGACATGGCTTAAAAAAGATTCTTTGCCGGAAAATCTATAAAAAGGGCTTTGGTTCAAAGAACGCAACAGCATTTTTTTTACAAAAGATTTCTTGTATTCTCCTTCTGAATCTTTAAGTGGTGCAAACAAAAACTCTTTCATTTGATGAATATCTCCCTTCAATTCAACTACTTCTTTACTAAGTTTTTCGATTGTAGCTAAAGGCATGATTACTTAAGATTATAACACATTTGAGACTAAGGGCAAATTGATTGAAAATTAATAGTTCATTAGATATAATAAATTTATGAACCGCGTAGCTAACATTCTTATTTTTCTTGCACTTATACCTTTGACGTTATTCCTAAGTGGTAATTTGTTTTTGTTCTTGAATCGCGCATTAAACATAGGACCGCCGTGGGGAACAGGTTTATTGGATGCGTTTCTTATTGGCACTGCATTTACTCCGTTCTCAATTTTTGTTGTATTAGTTACAATAATAATCCTCTATATCCTGCAAAGAAAATTTAAATGGACGGTATCAAAACAATATACAGTGCTTTTTACACTCTATGCGCTTGTTTTTTTGGTTAGTTTTGGTTTATATTTTGTTTGGCTGATAATTGGTAGTTCATGATAATAATCATTGGTCTTGGAAATCCGGGAAAGGAATATGAAGGAACTCGGCACAATGCCGGGCGAATGGCGGCGGAGAATTTTGCTAAAAAAAACGGCTTGGAATTCGAATTTGATAAAAAATCTAACTCGCTAATTTCAAAAAAACAGAAAGTTTTAGTGGCACTACCAGAAACTTTTATGAATAAATCTGGTGCTGCGGCGGCAAAATTGATCAAACCGCGCAAAGAATTAAAAGATCTAATAGTTTTGCACGACGACCTTGACCTGCCACTGGGAAAAATAAAAATTTCTTACGGTAAAAATTCTGGGGGTCACAAAGGAGTGGAATCCGTGATGCGTGCCTTAAAAACAAAAAATTTTTATCGAGTAAGAATTGGCGTAATTCCGAGCAAAAAAAAACCAGCTGATATTTTAAAATTTATAGTCGGCAAATTCAAACCCGCAGAAGAAAAAGAATTTAAAAAGATTCTCAAAAAAACCGCAGAAGCACTAGAAACAATGCTAAGCTCCTCTCCCGCCCGCGCAATGAGTGAATTTAATTAGTTTTTTGTTGTAGAACTTTTCGTGCGAATTGTTCCTTGCAAACAAAACAAATAACCATTATCCTTACTCTGCTGGAAAAGAAGGTTGAAAAATTGTTGATAGCGGCTCTCACCCCCTATTTTTTGGCAAATGGGGTATTTGAGTATTCTTCAAAAACAGAAGAGTTGCGCGCCGAAAATCCATGGTTTTGCCGAAATACATTTATTATTGAGAAAGACCAAAAAATTCAGCTTTCGCATTTTTTACGAAAACTCGCCGAACTTGGCTATTCAAAGGTCTGGGAAACCGCACACCGCGGAGAGTTTTCCCAGCGAGGAGGAATAATTCGCATTTTTCCGATAAATGACGATAAAATATATACAATAGAGTTTTCTCTGAATTTTGTAGAAACAATCAATGTAGAAGAAGGGTCTAGTGGCAAGGGAATGGGGGCTAGTAAGCACTTGACCCTTGACCCTAGACCCTTCGCTTTGGGCGACTATGTCGTTCATATCGACCACGGAATTGGAGTTTTCAAAGAAGAAACAAAAAATGATTTTTTAATTGAGTATGCCGCAAACGATATTCTTTATATTCCAAAAGACAGCGCACAAAAACGGCTCTCGCCATACCTTGGTTTGAAAAAACCGCATGTAAGTCGACTTGGCACGCCTTTGTGGTCAATCACCAAAAGAAAAGCCAAAGAAGATATTGTGGCATTCGCAAAAGAGCTTCTTGCAATTTTAGGAAAAAGAAAACTAGTTACGCGAAAATCCTACGGCTCGTTCCCGGAGCAAGAAGAAGAATTAGAAGCAAGTTTTGAACACACCGACACTCCGGACCAGATAAAAGCTTTGAGAGAAATTTTTTCGGATCTTGAAAAAGAGCTTCCGATGGAAAGAATTTTAACCGGGGATGTTGGCTTTGGAAAAACAGAAGTTGCATTGCGCACCGCCTATCGCGCAGTTTTAGACAATAAGCAAGTGGCAATTCTTGCCCCCACTACAATTCTTGCTGATCAACACTTCGAGGTATTTAAAAAACGTTTAAGTCCTTTTGGAGTAAACGTTGCGCGGTTGAGCCGCTTCGAAAAACCCACTGAGGCAAAAAATATTCTAAAAAAAATAGAAAACGGAAACATTGATATTGTAATAGGCACACACAAACTCTTAAGCAAATATATTGAATTTAAAAATCTGGGTCTTTTAATAATCGATGAAGAGCAAAAATTCGGAGTTGCCCAAAAAGAACATTTTAAAAAAATGTGTCCGGCTTTGGATATACTTACACTTACCGCAACACCAATACCCAGAACTTTGAGCTCCGCCCTATCGGGTATTACAAATATCTCAAATATAGAAACAGCTCCGATTGGAAAAATGAGTGTGCGAACATTTGTTCTGCCAAAAAATAAAAAAATATTAAAAGAGGCGATTGGGTACGAAATTTCTCGCAATGGGCAAATTTATTTTTTGGCAAATAGAATTCATAAAATGCCCGAAATACTAGAAGAAATAAAAAATTTAAAAACGCGCGCAAAAATAAGAATACTTCACGCCAAAATGGGAGAAAAAGCCATAATAAAAACAATGCATGATTTTAGAGAAAAAAAATTCAACTTACTTTTGTCTACCACTATTATAGAAAATGGGCTCGATATTTCAGAAGCCAACACCTTGATTGTGGAAGATGCCACTAAACTTGGCTTGGCGCAAGCTCATCAGCTGCGAGGACGAATAGGCAGAGGCAATAAAGAAGCGCACGCTTACTTTCTTTATCCCGCAAAAAAACTCAAAGAAAAACCTGCCCGCCGAAGCCTTGGCGCAGGCGGGGCGGCGGAAAGACTGGAAGCACTCGAGCGCTATTCATACCTCGGCGCGGGGCTTGAAATTGCCCGCAGGGATCTTGAAATCCGCGGAGCGGGCAACATTTTGGGAAAAGCCCAAAGCGGAGTCGCGTATCGCGTAGGGCTTAACCTTTATTTCCAGCTTTTGGAAGAAACAATTAGAGAACTCAAAACAGAAAACTAAAATAGCTGTTTTATTTTTTCTCTTCTTCGGATGATTTTTTTGGCTGACCGTCTTTGCCCAAAAATGAAAGTGAGAGTTTTTTTTGCTCTGGCTGGAAAACCGCTATTTGAAAAAGATAGTTTTCGCCAACTTTTACTGAGTCGCGCATTTTCCTTTCTGTTTCAAATTCTGAAATATGCGAAAGCCCGTAAATTCCGCTATCCAAAAGTATAAGCGCTCCAAATTTATTGATGCGCAAAATTTTTCCTTCCACAATATCTCCTTTTTTATGTTTGTCCTTTCCTACTATCCATGGATCAGGCAAAAGCGCTTTTATGGATAGGGATACCTTGTCGCCATCAATTGCTATAATTTTTGCTTTTTTGATTTCACCTGCTTTAAATATTGAAGCTGGATTTTCTACAAGAGCCCAATCAAGCTCAGAAATATGCGCAAGACCTTCCAATCCCTCTTCCAATTTTATAAACACACCAAATTCCACTACCCCTGTTATTTCTCCCTCAATAACATCGCCTACCTTGTATTTTTCTACTATTTTTTTTACGTCCTCAGAAATAATTCCTTTTTCGGAAAAAATCAGTTTTTCTTCCTTGGGACTAACATCCAAAACAATCAAGGACAAAGTTTGCCCAATAAGTTTTTTAAGTTCCTCTGAAATTTTCTCTTTATCTCCACCCTCAACTTTTGGATAGTGCGCAGAACTTAATTGGGAAGCGGGCAAAAATCCTTTCACGCCTTTCCATTCAATTACCAAACCGCCCTTGTTAGAATCAGTAACTTTAAGTTCTAGTGCATCTTGCGATTCTTTTAAAGCCGCGGCTTCTTTCCATAAAACATCTGAACCAGCCTCCTTAATTGAAAACTCCACAAGCCCATTTTCGTTTTCAAGATCAACTACTTTTACAGAAATTAAATCACCAATTTTCAGTTTTTTTATAATGTCCTTCGCATTTTGAAATTCTCTGCCAAAAACAATACCCATACCTCTGTCTCCCAAATCTAAAAAAAGATTGGTTCCGCGCTTTTGAAGAACCGCTCCCTCCACAAGCTCGCCCAACTTTAAAAAAGCCCTGGATTTGCTTTTTAAAAGCTCTTCCATGACTGTATTTTTTTTGTCAGTTTCCAGTGTGACCAGCATTACGTATATTATATTGATATTTTAAATTTAAGCAAGGTTTGCTACATTATTAACTATGGTAATTACTTACTATGGATTATCGTGTTTTAAAGTCTCGAGCGGAGATACTGTGTTTGCAATTGAGCCGTTTTTAAAAGAATCGGGCCTTACCCCTCCTCGATTTGAAGCTCATGCGGTAATTGCATCTTCTCCTCATCCCAACTACCCGGAAGAAAAAGTTTTTCAAATCACAGGACCCGGAGAATACGAGTTTAAAGGCATATATGTAAAAGGTATAAAAGCAGACTCAAAAAATACTATTTATATAATCATTTGGGAAGATATGAGGCTAGCGCATATGGGAAATTTTTCACAAAAAGAATTATCCTCTGAAATCCAAGAACAAATCGGCACTCCGGATATTTTATTCATACCAGTAGGAGGTGGCGCAACAATAGATAGCGAAGAAGCAGTAAAAATAATAAATCAAATTGAACCTAGAATTGTAATTCCGATGAATTACAAAAAAGTAGATGAATTTTTAAAAGAAATGGGCGAAAAAGCCGTGCCGGAAGAAAAATTAACAATCAAGAAAAAAGATTTGCCATCTGCTGAAGATACAAAAGTAATAGTTTTAAAAACTCCATGAGTTTTTGGAATAAACTTGAAAATTTAAGAAACAAATCGGAACCTGCCCGGCAGGCAATGGCACTTTTTTTGGCTATCGCAATTACCGCGGTAATTGTTGGTATATGGCTTTACCTAAAAACCATTCCGAAAATTTCTGTAAAT
>JBBTVJ010000007.1:0-5291 GCA_038063295.1 Patescibacteria group bacterium
TCTTGAGAAAATTTTTGATCTCCCCAGTAATTAAGCTGAAAGGCAATCAACTGATCGTAATCTCCAGCCAAATCCATATCGGAGGAAATTGGATTTGCCATAGAAGATTTTGTCCACCCGCAAATTTTTGCTAAGTACAAAAATAAATGTAGGGCATGCGAATGCTCTCCACCGGCTCCTCCGCCTCGCTTCAAATATCCCAAATAAGAATCCTGGGGTCCTTTGAGCCATGGATGGGCTTTAAAAATTCCCTTCCAGTGCTCACGGAATTCAACATCTATGGTAAGCGCCTCTCCTAGAGATCCTCTTTTTATAAGTTCAGTAAGCGTACGAATGCCTGCTGAAACCGCGTGATTGTATCCCACGGTCACTTTGCATTCTTCACATTCTTTTTTCCATCTACGTAAAAACTCTTCAAGCAATTCAAGATCCTCAGGAATAGGTGCGCAAATCGGTTTTTCAAGATGCAATAGTTTCGGCTTTTCTTGTAGTGCTTCAAGCGCCAATTTCATGCGAACATCTGGAGGAGTATCAATCATGATAATGTCAAAATTTCCTTTGGGAGCTTCTTTTGCATTAGGAAAATCCGGATGCCACAGTTTAATTTCTTCATCCCATGCACCATAGCGCTCCGGGTAAATTTCATATTTCATTCTCTCTAGGGCCTCCATACTTGTATCTACTACAACGACATCCCAACCCATAGCTCTTGCCGATTGTGCGTGATGATTTCCAATAGATCCTGCACCAATTATTTTTACTTTCACTTTCGTCCTCCCTCGCCATGCCGTAGCTCATCGAGTCTGAGACTCTCAGAGTCGAATGACTTTAGCGTAGGCTGGTTTTCAATCTATTCCGCATTATATACTCTGCAGCAAAAAAATCAAGTTCAGAATCTATGTTTATAGATTCCCAATCTTCCATTAAAAACCCTAAAATCTTCTTCCCGGTCACAGATTTTTTTTTCAAAATAGTATCAACCCAAAATGCATTCATAGCACCATTGTTTTGATAAATTGCCGGCAGAATTTGTCTGGGAGCATTATACGGCTCTTTTAACCCGTTTGCTTCAAAGAAAAGGGGCCGCAAAAAATTTGACTCAATTTTCCACATTTTGTATGGATGTTTTGCGGCTACGCTGACAGCTCGCACAGAATCTGCTTTTTTTTGTCCAGCATCAAGCAACAGTTTTATACCCTCGTCAATTCTACCAACGCCACGCAATGGAGCTGTAGCGCGCAGATCAACAATTATATCCGGCAAATCGCCAGACTTTTTAAGTTCCAAAAGATGATGAGTAAAAACCGGTAGATCCTGTGTTAGGTCTTTCGCCAATTTTTTTGGACGCGCAAAAACTTCCGCACCAAAATTTTTTGCAACTCGAGCTATTTTTTCATCGTCGGTATTTACGATAATATGCGAAATAAACTTTGACTTTTTCGCTTCTTCAATGGTCCAGCCAATAAGAGGCTTTCCGCAAAGTTCTTTTATATTTTTTCCCGAAACACCCTTGGATCCTCCGCGCGCCAGAATAATAGCGTATATTTTCATACTTTATATAACAAATAAAAAAGCTCAGGCGTTGCGCCTGAGCTTTTTTAATCAAACTGATATCTTCCCCAGTTTTGGAGATAGGTTTTGCGATCGTCTCTTTGAATTTTGGCAATTTTCTGATCTTTATAATAAGAATCGCCTGGCCAGTCTTTGGTAGAAACTTCTTCAAAAATACATCCGGTTTCTGTGCCAAATTCATGTCCAGTGCCACGGGGAATCCAAATGGTTTCTCCTGTATACCTTACAAATTCTTTTCCTTCAATCCAAATTTTTAAGGTCCCAGAAAGCACATGGAAAGTTTCATCTTTGCGTTTGTGGTAATGTTCCGGATTCCACTGCCCCGGAAGCTGGACAATAATTTTTTTTGCGTACTCTTCACGATTAAAACAAGTAATAATAATACACCCCACTTCATTAAATTTTTCAACACCGTAGTGATGCGAAAGTTCAACAAAAAAATCATGCCCCACTGCAATTTTTGCCTCATTTAACATTCCTATTACAGCATTTATGGAATCAAAAATAATTTTTCTCTTGCTGGTTTTAGAATGAGCAATAGAAAAGCTAATCGGCTCCCCAGTATTATAATCGCGGTCGGCAATAAGTCCATCATAAAAATTCCCCGAAAAAAGCTGATTACTTTCAATTGGCATTGCAAAAAATACGTCTTCTCGTTTGATTGCATCACCCTTTCTTATACTTCTTTCCGTATACACTCCACGTTTTAAAGTGCTCAAATCCGCTAACTCACCGCCTCTTGATTTTCCGCCATTTTCCGGACCGCATGCGGCACGAGCGTTAAAATAACCTTGGATCCAGCTTTCAACTTGCTCTGGCGTTGCAGAATACTTGTTTAGAGCGATTCCTTTTTCGGCATCTGGAATTCCCACATGCTTTTCAAAAATCCTCGCACCTAATGCATAAGCTATTTGAATCAAAAAAGTATTATTTGGGTCTTCATGAGTAGAAAATCCAATTGTGATATCCGGATATCGCTGTCTCATTACCTTTATTCTATTAAGCCGCGCGTTCATAACCTCGGTGGGATATTCAGATACGCAATGCTCTAGCGCAAAATGCACCGATCTTTTTTTAAAAAAAGTAACTAGCCAATCAATATCGTGAATCTCGAGCCCACCAGTTGAGCAAATTATTGGTTTGCCGGTTTTTGCAACTTCTTCCAAAAGAGGCTTATCTAGCGCAGAACAGCTTCCAATTTTTAAAACCTCCACTTCAAGCCGCAAAGCCATTTCCACTGAAGGCTCATCAAAAGGAGTTGCCATTGTAATCATTCCTGACCTTTTAATTTCATAAAGCAATATTTTAAAATCTTCCTCTAAAAGACGGGTGGAAATAAAACGCGGAATATGCTTGTTGTTGCTTTTTTCTCTATGAGATGGATGAATTATGCTGGGATCGCGAAATTGAAGTTTTATTGCGCATCGCAATCCACCACCAGGGCACCCGCAGTACTTACTGCTTTCTCCTCGCACTTTTTTACTTAACTCGCGGATGATGCGTAAACCGTGTTCAACACTGCCTTGATGGTTATTCGCCATTTCAAAAATAAACAAGTCTTCAAAAGAAAACTTTTCTTTGCGCCTTATCGATATCAATGTGCCTCCAAGTCGCCGATCTCTTTATAAAAACTGATTTTAAGGCCTATTGTTTCCTTGCTTTTTCTTAATTCTTGAAGTGATATAATCCTACTGCGCCTGAGTGAGGTTTGCGAGATTCGATAGGAATAATTGTTGATTCAATCCAACTCACAAATTTTGCAATTGCTAAAGGATCAGTTTTAAATTTTTTGTCTTTGAGCAAAATGTTCGGGAGTCTGCGCTTAAAATCGGCAACCAATTTTTCTCCCTGCGCCCAGTCATGATCCACCGTGCGCCAGGTTAATTTCATTCCCAGCGCTTTTGCAAATTTTTGAAAATCAAGTGGTGAAAAATAATGAATATCGGCAAGGGTAATTTTTGCATCAAATAAAATCCGTAAAGTCTGTAAAATATATCCTCGAGGATTTGTCCAATTTGGGCAAGTGATTATTAAAGATCCTTTCGGATTTAATAATTTTTTAAGTTTTCTTAAAGCCGCAAGTGGCTCATCTAAGTGTTCAAGAGTTCCTAAGGATACCACAACATCAAACTTTTCTTTAATATCTCTTATGTCTTTTTTAAAAAACTCCAAGTTTGGTGAAAACCAACTTTTTTGGGCAACGGCGATTGCGCCATCGGAATAATCAATCCCTAAAACTCTTTTTGCTCCTTTTTGGGCAACTAAGTATGCAAGCTCTCCTGTGCCGCAACCCGCATCCAAAACCGTCTTCCCTTTCCAGGAAATCTCGCGCAAAACCTCCAGTTTTGCTGGCGGCACTTTATCTCCAGAAAGCAAAAGCGGGGTGTAGTGTTTCCCCTCCCCCTTTTTGTAAATCTTGTCGTAAAACTTTTTTAAATCACGGTTTTTCATGTTGCTTATCATTTAATTTGGTTTCTTGAAAAAATCGCTCACATGAGAAAACTCACAGCCGAAAATTTCGGCAGATTTTCTATCGGCTTCGGAATCCCCCACCATTAGCATTTCTTTTGTAGAAATATTTTCCAGAAAAGAAATGTCCTGCAGGTTTTCCACCTTCAAATCGTGTTGCGTGTGATTTTCTTGTGCTTCAGATCTTCCATACACTTTTTTAAAGTATTTCACAGCTCCTATTTTTTCTACGATATTTAAAAGCGGTGCTTCCGGAGTGGCAGAATTTACATAAAGAGGAATTTTTGTATACAAATTTTCCAGTGCTTCTTTTGCTCCCGGCAAAAAACCGTTTTGTAAAATACCTCTTTCTACAATATCTGCGTAAACTTTAGAATATTTTGCCACAAACGCTTCTTCGGTTAAATCTGAAATTCCCGATTTTGCAAAAATGTTGCGCAAAATTTGCGATCTTGTGCTGATACTCAAATTCGGCGCCCGATTTTGAATCAAAAAATACGGCTTTGTATGCGACGGAAAAACTTCCAGCCATGCCAGCCTTTTTAACTCATTTGAATCCACGATAGTGCCATCCCAATCAAAAACAATTGTCTTAAATTTAGACATAAGACAATAAAACCCCGACCACAAAGCCAGGGTTTCTAAATATTATTAAAGTTCCGATCTTTTTTTGAGCAGAGTTTCTGCAGTTAGAAAATCAATTTCTGTATCGATATCCACAGCCTCTGTTTTGGGGATTTGGTGGTATAAAATTTTCTCTCCTGCCATGGCTTTTTTGTTTACTAGAGTATTCCAGCGAAGCGCAATGACATCTACATGCGAAAACGCCTGCGGAAAACTTTGCCGAGGCATATTATGCGCATCTTTAAGTCCAGTAAACTCTTCTGATAAAAACGGTTCTAAATATTTTCCGTTTATGCGCCATAATTTATATGGATGCTTAGATGCTAGAGTAATAGTGCGCGAAGAATCTGCTTCCGGATTATTTATCAAAAGTTCAACACAAGCATCAATACTTGCAGGCAAACACAATGGTGTTGTAGGTGGCAGGCGCAGTACAATGTCTGCTTGCCAATTTTCGTGGTCGCGCAACCAAGTAGCTGCGTGATACAAATAGTCAAAATCGGGCGCGGAGTCCATAGCTAGCTCCTTGGGGCGCAAAAACGGAGTTTCGGCGCCATATATTTATCCCACCTCCGCATACCCAGGAGAATCAGTTGAAAGCACCACGCGGCTTACATATTTCGAAG
>JBBTVJ010000008.1:0-2290 GCA_038063295.1 Patescibacteria group bacterium
CCGCAATGAAATAGAAGGCAAAACAAAAAATTCAAATGGCGACATGAAGCGCCAATTGGTTTTTTATAATTTGCTTTTAAATAAATATAAAAACAAAAAATTCAAAATGTCCTCTGGCGAAATAGATTTTGTACAGCCGGACGAAAAAGGAAAAAACCGCAGAGAAGAATTTTTTATAACTCCGGCGGAAATAGATGAACTTGAATTGCTCATCAAAAAAACCGCGCACGAAATTATGAATCTCTCGTTTTTAAACCAACGTTGTGCCGACAAAAAATGCAAATATTGCTCCTTGCGCAATATGATGGAAAAATAAATACTCTTCTCTAATTCGCGCGAATTAGAGAAGATAAAGTTTGACTCACAAAAATAAATATGGTAGCATCTATTTTATCTTTGAAAATCGAAATAGGGAGGCGTTATGGCACAACAATTTGGTTTGGATAAGTCAATTTTGATGATGGATGTGCTTCAGGCGCATGCTATGGAAATAAGAGACGTGGAAAGAGGAGAAAAACCATTTTTATATTCTTCCGGAAATTACGGACCAGGATATGTAACTATTAAAAACTTGGTGGGAAGAAAAAGAATAATAAGATCACTCTCCAGAGAACTTGCATCTAAGGTTGCATATACCACCTCAAATATCAATTTTGTAGCAGGAAACGTAACTGGCGGCTTGGTACCTGGATGGCTTTTAAGCGAATATTTAGAAGAATATTGGGAAAGAAGAATTCCTTTTGTGTATGTGCGCGACATGCGAAAGCGAGGCGGACACAAAGAGTTAATAACGGGCATTACCAACAATCCGGAAATAAAACAAGGTGACAACTGCTTAGTTGTAGAAGAACTAGTAAATTTTGCAGAAACCACAGTAAATAGCACTCTGGAGCTTCGAAGTGTAGGATATCGCATAACACACGCTGCGTGCATACTTTCGTACAACAATCCAGTCGCAATAAAATCACTTGAAGAAAATAATATTGAATTACTTTATCTTTTTACACTCTCAGAGCTTCTAGACGCTGCGGAAAAATTCCAAACACACGAAAAAAAGCTTATAGATAGCTACCGTGAATTTTTAAAAAATCCACTAGGGTGGCAGAAAAAACGAAATCTCACCCCACAAAAAGAAGGGGGCACAAAATGACTCAACTATTTATAGCGCTGGACGGACTTGCAAAAAACGAAGATGAAACTCTAATGATTGCGGAAGAATTTGATGATTTAGACAGCAATTTCGGATTTAAAATTAATTTGGACTATGTTCTAAAAGCCGGATTAGAGTCTGCAATTTTAACGGCACAGTCTTTCCACAAGCAGGTTTTTTTGGATCTTAAAATATTCAACGGCTCGCGGACAATGGCGGATATAGCCGCAGAGCTTGCGGAACTTGAAGTTGATTACTTTAATGTTCACGCTCTTGCAGATAAAGAAATTGTTAAAGTCAAAAAAGCAATTGAAGGGTCCAAAACAAAACTTTTGGGAGTCACGGTGCTTACGCACTTTGACGATGAGTACTGCCAGCTTTATTTTAAAAATTCTCTTAAAAATACTGCGGCACTTCTTGCAAGCCGTGCAATTGAGCTGGGATGCGATGGCGTTATAATACCCGGCACTGTACTTGATGTAATATCAAATTTTAAAACCATAAAAGTAGTTCCCGGTGTGCGCCCGCACTGGTATAAAGACAGCAGACACTCCCAAGCAATAACACCAAAAGAAGCCCAAAAAAAAGGTGCAGATATAATTGTATGCGGATCGCCAATTATGAATTCTTTTTGTCCGGTTGAAACAGCAAAAAAAATACTGGAAGAAATTTCTTAAAACTAAGCCCTGCGCCATAATGGCGCGGGGTCATTTTTTATACTTTCAAATACCTTTTAGTAGCAAACTGTGCTGAAAGCATCCCCAGCATAGCTCCGCAAACAATCAAAATTAAAGAAATTTGAAAAATATTTGAAGTAAAATAAGTGTAAATATTAAGCCCCCCGAATGCAGAAACGGTTTTTTCTCCCGCCCAAAAAAGCAAACCCCAAAGTACTAAAATAGTAAATCCCGCCGATATTAAGCCGTGTAAAAACCCTTCCACCAAAAAGGGTCCCCGTATAAAAGAGCGTGAGGCGCCCACCAGCTGCATTACGGCAATTTCATCTTTTGAGTTATATATTGCTACTCTTACGGTATTGTAGGCCACCAAAATAGCAATAAAAGCCAATATCGCACTTACAAAAAACCCTGCATTCCGGCTTGTGTTTAAAACACTTGAAAGTTTGTTTATGGCTTCTTC
>JBBTVJ010000009.1:0-1728 GCA_038063295.1 Patescibacteria group bacterium
GGTAATTGTTGGTATATGGCTTTACCTAAAAACCATTCCGAAAATTTCTGTAAATGCCGGCACAAAAACCCCTCCGCCATTTCAAATGCTGTGGAATTACCTAACCGATTTCTGGAAATAAAAAAACTTAGGAGTTAGACTCTTAAGTTTTTGGGTTAATTTGTACTCCGCAGACAGCTTAGCACCTTAGCTTGGTTTTTGTCAATATAAACCGGATATTGACAACATTTGTGTATTTGCTATAATGGAACTACAAATGGTCACTAGGCCAACCGAGGAACCCCTATAAAAAGGGGTTCCGTCTGTTTTTGTTACTCTTGCAAAAAAGATATGAGTAATTGTTTTATTTCTCCAAATTGTTTAGGAGATATTTTCCGAACAAAACGATGAAATCTTTTAACGCTCAAAAGACGCAGTTGAGATAAAATAACACTAAAAATTTGTCCTTTGTAGCTAAGTTTATAGTAAAATCTACCCTCTTTCGGTTTAGCACTCATTGGCAGAATCCATGCCAATTTTCTATTGAATTTTTTGATAATTAAAACAGGTCTTTCAAAAAATTCGTTTTTCCCATCTTGCTCATCACCAACATTAATACCAATAGAACACCACCAAATTTCTCTTTCATGAAATGGTAATTCCTCAAACTCAACAGAGTGAATTTTCTTTTTCTTTATATTCCAAGCATCAAAGTCTTTTTCCATTAGCACACACTAGCGCAAAAAATAATCAAAATCAAATAAAAACCCTCGGCGAAATGCCGAGGTTTTTTGTATATTTATATGCCGCTCAGAAGTTCAAAAGAATAAACTGGTAGTTTTTTTAGATAGCCGTTTTTCTTAAGCTCATCTAGCCGGCGGAGAGCCCATGAAAAACGTTCTTTTTGTGTCCAATTAGGATATTCTTTTGGCACAGTGAAAAAAAGATTACTTGTTGTTCGAAGAGATACGCCAAGCCATTCTTCATATTGACCGTGTGTTGTACCTAATTTTACTAAAAAACCCCAAAAACAACAAGCTGTACCACACTTAGTTTCCTTGTTTAATTCACTCATAATAAACCCTCTTTGACCAGCTTTTTCAATTGTCTTACGCAAACGCGCGAGATTTTCCAAATTCAACTTCGGCTTTTTTGGCATTTTGTCTACTCTCCTCTCTTCATTGTTTGGGTTCAACAAAAACAATTAAACCTCCTGTTGGATTGGACCCGCCGCTGGTCATAGTCGTTAATGGTACTGCTGAAACTATTTTGTATTTTTGAGAAATCTCAATTAAACTACGACCGAAAACCTCAGTATTGTTTTTCAGTGTACTAAATTGCCCATCAGAAATATAAATTATATATAAATGTCCGGGATCAATCTCTTGGATTACTGGTACTAGCTCATTCGTGTTAGTTGTAGCCGCTGAAAAACCGGTAGTATATAAAACTATAAAACAAGTTGCAACAACAAAAGCGATACACAAAAGAAGCAAACCAACAAAATTAGAGGTTTTCATACTTCCTCCTAAGTTTTGGGTTGATTTTTAGTGATTTGTACTCCGCATACAGCTTAGCACTTTAAGTTTATCTTGTCAATATATATATATCATGATGTGTGCGTTGACAATAAAAATAATTTGAGTATAATGGAAAGTAACGGCAGGTAGCTTCATAAACTATGGGCTATCAAACTGCGTGTCAAAGAAATGGCTCACTATTATGAGCCCTTTCTTTTTTGTGCTAGGA
>JBBTVJ010000010.1:0-23474 GCA_038063295.1 Patescibacteria group bacterium
CCCGTTTTTTGCGTTTATTTCTATCAAATCCCAAATTACGCCCGTCTCTCATGGCTTTAATGATTCAAAAGGAAGTAGCAGAACGGATAATCGCAAGAGATGGAAAGGAGTCTTTGCTTTCTTTATCGGTTAAATCGTATGGGGAGCCGAAAATTATAAAAACAGTGCGCAAAGGAAACTTTTTTCCTCAGCCAAAAGTAGATTCGGCAATTATTAAAATAAATCCCTTTGTCCGAAGCTCGGTTTCGGATATTGGTGCAGAACAGGTTTTGGAACTTGCCCGCAAAGCATTCCAGCAAAAAAGAAAAATGTTGCGCCATTCGCTAGGTAAATGGGTACCAGAAAAATACCGAAACAAAAGACCCGAGGAATTAAAGCTTAAAGATTGGGAAACTATCTGCTGGTCCCAATCTGGGAAATAGCCAAAGCTTTAGGTATTTTACAAACAACTTGCCCAGTAGAAATCCCCAAAACCCAGTTTCCAACATTTAAAGATCTGTAATCGTAAACTTTTGTGGCAGAAGTTACCGCTACCACCGTTCTTTTCGGCGGACCCACCATAAAAACTTCTTTTGCTCCAAGTTTTCCTCCGCATTTGCACTTTATTTTGGTCAAAATTTGCCCACCAAAAGGACCAACTGTGTCCGTTAAAGATTTGATATTTGGGAGATTATCATACGCACTATCCTGCACAACTGTCTTGGTGGTAAGGCCTGCCGCAAACATATCTTTTGCAGAACCAAATAAACAAGCTAATTTGCCTCCAAAAATTGCTAAAAACCCTTGAATTGCACCCAAAATACCGCAAGTCACAAGATCAGCACAAAAACCTCCCCCGACTAAAGAAATAATAGCCATGCTTGTGCCGGGAAACAATAAAAAAGTAAAAACAAGAAGCGTGGCTAAAAATTTGTGCATATCTTAAATTTTAGCTTGCAATCTTAAATGTTACAATAAAAGAGGTGAAACAGCTTCACCTGTTTTGGATTACTTACCATCTAAAAATTTTGTAAAAATTGTTGCGTCTTTCTTGGTTATTGTGGGACTAGGTTACTTGATATTGTCTTTTTGGAACAATAGAAATGTCGACTCGATAAGCAAAGAACAGGTGAGTGTTGAAAAAGTTTTGGCAGAAGCGGAGAAAGATACTGATAATGACGGACTTCTGGACTGGGAGGAAGCGCTGTGGAAAACTGACCCGGAAATTGTAGACACAGATGGTGATGGAATAAGCGACGGAGAAGAAGTGAGGGCAGGAAGGAACCCGAAACTTGCCGGCGCCTGTGATGAAAAAGAAAAAAAATGCTCTGATAAACTCCAGAGTCCGGAAGAAATAAGCAAAAATCAAAATTCGGATCCCGAAGAACCCTCAACATTTACCGCAAAAATTGCTCAAGAGTTCGGCAAAAATTACTTTGCCGGGAAGGGACTGGTTGGAGGAGAATCTTTAAGCGCTTCTGCCCAGCAAAGTTTAGCAGACTCAATAACACTTGGAATTGAGCAAGGAGTTGCCGCATATCAAGACGTATTTACAAAAGAGGATATTAAAATTTCTAAATTTTTAAGCCCGAAGCTGTATCTAAATAAACTGGGTGGGGCTTTCAGTAAAAACTTTGAAGGCGTTTCAGCGGGTGAGATGGACATTGTAGGACTTGTGCTTTCAAAAGAGCAATTTGAAAATACAAAACTTTTTGAACCACTGATAGAAGCGTACAAAAACATGGTTTTATTTTTGCAAAAAGAAACCGTGCCAGAAACTTACACTGAACTTCACTTAGAAATTCTTAATATCATGCAAAACATTCTTTTTGCCGTGCGCAGTATGAAAAATATCGAAGAAGATCCTGCCAAAGCCATAGTTGGAGTACGGCTTTACGTGAAAGAAACCAAAAGAACCGCTGAATTTTTAAAAAACCTGAAAATGCAAATTGAAAAAGATGGAATAGGGTTCAGCGAACAAGACGGAGGGCGGTTTTTTAATCAGTATTTTAGTAATATTTAATGAAAAAAATAATATCTTTAATTTTAATGATTTCATTTTTAACTCCTGCTTTTGCTTATGCGGATTGGTTTGATTTTTTGAAGGACTCGTTTGGTTTTATTAGCGGGGTTTCCAACATTTCGGTTATCGGCGGTGGGGCCGTTGGAGCCGGTATTGGAAGCCGAGTTCCGGTTTTTGATCAAGCTACAGAAGATATAAAGAAAAAAGAAGTAGGAAAAACAATAGATTTTGGCATTCCCGGACTTGGTAGTGCATCCTTACCAATACCCGGAGCTTCTGGTTCTTTGGACAGCATTTTTTACAATATTGCCAAAATGGCACTTAAAAAAATTACCAGAGATATTGTGCAATGGATTCGCTCGGGCGGAAGATATGGAGGGCCGTTATTTGTAACAAATTGGGAAGATTTTTTAAAAAATGTGGCCAATGAAGCTAGTGGAATATTTATAGAAGAATTTGAACTTACTGAAATTTGCCAGCCATTCAGGCCCCGTCTTGAGTTACTGATTCACGGCGGAAGAGGATCGCCATACTACCAAAGAGCACGATGCACTATAGATGATTTAGCAAGAAATGTGGAAGATTTTTATAGAAACTTTAAAAACGGCGGATGGACAAGATGGTTTGAAATTACCATGATTCCGCAAAATAATTTTTATGGATCATATTATTTGGCACTGGAAGAAAAAATCTTAAGAGAATCGGTGGCGCTCAATGCCAAACAATCAGAAGCTATAGCTGGAGGAGGATTTTTAGGGCAGGAAGTTTGCGTAACGGCTTCAAGCCAAACCGGAACATGCCTGAAGTGGAACATTACATCTCCAGGCGCATTAATACAAGACCAACTTGAAGAAGTATTTGGATCAGATATAAGACAACTTGAACTTGCGGATGAAATTGACGAAGTAATAGAAGCCGCTTTCCAAGCTTTATTTTCCAGTCTGCGCACTAGATCAAGCGGCATTTTTGAAGCTGATATTCCAGCCGAAGATCCAATAAGCCAATCAAGTAAAGAAAGTAGTCAAAACGATGTTCCAAGTCTCCGCCTGCGAGTTTCAGATACTCTTGGTATACAACAAGCCATTGAGTTGGCAAATCAAGCGCTAGATTTAAAGAGAAAGTCCCATACCAACATAGCAACAACGGTTGGCATTCTGCAAAGTTTGGATTCGTGCTTGCAATCCTCAACCGGAATAACCGAGACCAGCGCAACAAACAGAATTGCATCCGGAGAAGGTGATCTTGCTCAACTTTCGCAAGACATACTGCATATAAACAATGTGGCGTCACAAATAAACACCGGCGCACAAGAACTTGCTAGTGCCTCGAATATCAACACGATCCAAGCATTAATTCCGAATCTACAAGTCGCTGTAGATATTGTAAAAAACATCTATGATTCCGCACTCACAGAAAATCAGCAAACCGAAGCACTACTTGTATCTACAACACAGGAATTACAAACATGTGAAGGACAAGGAAAGGGATTGGGACAATAAATAAATTAAAAATGCAAAAACACAAATCAAAATTCAAAATCATAAAAAAATATGCACCGTTATTTTTAATTTTGATTTTTGCATTTTTGGTTTTTGTTGATTCCGCAAGCGCGATTGAGTCCAAGGTAACACCAGCAAAAGCAGGAGGAGGGGCCGCGGGAGCAGTAGGAGGAGGAATAGTAGGGGGTTTGCTTAGCGGAGCCGGGTGGGGTTTATTTGTAGGCGGAGTCTTAGTTGTTTTATACCACTCTTTGTGGGGTCTTTTAAGTCTTTCGTATTCACTGTTAAATACTGCGGTAAACACAGCTTTGAATCCCCATTGGTTTAAAATTGACGCTGTCACCAGCGCTTGGCAGCTTGTGCGAGATTTTGTAAATATTTGGTTTATATTGATCTTTCTTTTTATAGCAATTGCCACTATTTTGAGGCTTCAAAATTATCAGGCAAAAAAACTCCTGCCAATGCTTATTGGAATAGCTTTGATAGTCAACTTTAGTATGCCCATAACTGGGGTTATTATTGATGTTTCAAATATTATTGCATTTCAGTTTTTAGGAGCGCTCTGCCCCGAAGCCAAAGTCAACGGCAGTTGTGACTTTGCTTCAAACGTTGAAAACGCGCTAGATGCAAAAGGATTTTCAGCGACGGTGGACAAAGCAATTGAAGCAAATCCGGAGTTAAAAGAAACTTCTTCGGAAAACAAAACATCGGGATTTCTTTTACCAGAAGCCAACGCTCAAGCAGGACAAGTTGCGCTTTCTGCGGTAAAGTTTGTAGCCGCAAGTATTCTGCAAGCAGCGGCGTTTATGGGCGTTTCGTATGTGGTAACACAAACAGTAGCGCCTTCCGCCGTGGGCGGATTTTCGCTTTCTGAACTTGTAAACCTTGTAGTAACTTTGATATTTTTGGCAGTGACTGTTTTTGTAATAGCGTCTCTTGCAATTCTTTTTATCATCCGAATTGTTTCGCTTTTATTTTTAATGATCCTTTCTCCGTTTGGATTTGCTTCTATGACCATCCCGTTAACTCAAAAATATGCCAATATGTGGTGGAATTATCTTTTTAAACAATCTTTCTTTGCGCCCTTTTCTTTGTTTTTTCTTTGGTTTGGCTTAACACTGATAAAGTCAATGAAAGACAGCTTTACAGTACTCGGTGTTCCATATGACTTTACAAATCCAACAAACGCTAGATTAATGTTTTATACTTTTTCTCTTGTACTGATTTGGGGGAGCCTTTGGATTGCGCGAAAAATGGGGGCAATTGGCGCGGATACCCTGATTAAATGGGGAAACTGGGCAAAGGGTGCGGTTACCGGGTTTATCGGAGGACTTGCGGCACGGACATTTGTGGCGCCACTCGGAGCTGCGATAACAGCGAAAGGAATACCAGAAAAAATTGGACAAAAAAAGTGGCTTGGGGGAGCAGCGGCTGGAGTTGCCACAAAAGATTTTGCTGAATGGCTCGCAAAGCAAGGCAAGGCCCCGGAAAAAGCGGCCGAAAAAGCAGAGCTTGGAATGCGTTTGGCGCCAGCAGAGCGTGCCGGGTATTTTAGAAAATTGGATCGCGCCGCCAAAGAAGCTATGCTCCGCAAAATGAAAGCCGAGGAAAGAGAATCAATGCTTGCGGATCTATCTAGAGTATCCGGAGGAGAAGCCGAAGCCGCCCGCCAGATTTTGCGATCTATGGCATTTAAGCCCGCGGAACGAGCAGCTTCTGAGGTAGAAGAATTTCAGCGCAAATCCATGCAAGAACAGCACCAAGAATTTGCAAACCTTTCAGATGAAGCCAAAAAATATTTCCTTATGCGCTACACAGATGATGAGAAACGAGCGGAGTTTCTGCAAAAAGTTAAAGAAAAAAATGCGGGCGCCGCCAAACAAGCCGAAGAATTTTTGGAGCACGATGCTCGTTTTACTGCTGGCCAGTGGTTAACACACGCCAAAGCCCGCATGAAGCAGGAACTTATTGCTGGAGAAAAGCAAAACAAACTTTTGGAACTTATTGAGAAGCTTTCTAGCGATGACCAGAAAAAATATTTTGGAGCCATGGATGACCGGCAGCGCCTAGTGCTTCTTGAGGCATGGCAAGGCAAAGATCGCGCCGCTGATCTTCAAAAGTTGAAGGGTTGGTTGATAGATATGAAGCCGGAAGACAAGGATAAGTTTTACAGAGAAACGGTTGGAAAGAAAGCTTCGCTTACGGCAGTGGAGGCGCTTATCAATGTTTTTGAAGATCAAGAAGCAGAACAAAATAAAATTATTGTATCATCTTCTCCGCAACAGCTGGGACGTCTTGCTTACCACTGGGAAACTAGCAATAATCGTAAAATGCGAGATAAGGTTCAAGAGCATGTTGATAATAACTTAACCGGAAACCAACAAAAAGATTACGACAAGACATTAAATAAATTAAGGGAGCAGGGACCGCCGCCACAAACTCCTCCGCCGGCAACCCCGCCTCCATCTACACCGCCTCCGCAACCACAACCAGCGCCAGCGGCTCCGAAAGCACCGCAAATAACTCCCAGCGCCAGAGTAATTATTGAGAAACTAAAAACAATAGATACAATAAGCCCAGCAGAATTAGAAAGGGTTATTTCAAGCGCCAGACCGTATGACTTAAAAATAAGTATTGATGAAAAAATAGAAATAAATCCAAAATTCCAGGAAGCGCTGATTAATAAAATAGATGTTAGACAATTGTACGCCCTAAGAAATAACACAAATATAATAAATGCCGTAAAAAAGAGCGTGGAAGATAATGAGCTTCGAGGCAAAAACAGTGAGTTGGCAGATTATCTAGAGCGCGTAAAATCCTCTCCCACAGAGTCATTGCCTAGTTATGTAAAAGATCTTAAAGAAAAATTATTCGGTAACGAACAAAACTAAAATGATGGATGATAACAAAAAAATAGAAAAAATTGAAGAGAAGTTTTTGGAACTTCCGGAAGATGTCCAAAAAGCACTCTTTTCCGTTGAAGTATCTGAGACAATTTCGGGAGTTGGAAAAAAGTATGGGCTTGTGGTTAATAAGTTGGGAGAACTCGCGGACGAAACCGGGCTCATAATGCTTGGGCTAACCAAGCCGTCGGAATACATAAAAAATCTTGAGCAAAGACTTGGAGTATCGGCAAGTCAAGCTAAAGAAATCGCTGAAGACATAAACCAAAAAGTTTTTTCGCCAATCAGAGAGTCGCTTAAAAAAATTCACGGAATAACCGCCTCGGCTCAAGCCGAGGCTCCAAAGAAAATTCCTGAACATCCAACTCCAACTAAAATATCCTCTCCCGCTCCGCAAAAAATTATAATGCCTGCGCAGCCGGAACACATAAAAACAGGAGAAACAGCAAAAGCCGTGGAGCCCAAAATAGACTTAAAACCTTCATTAAGCGGTAGAATTGAAACTGCAGCGCCGCCTCCGGTGTCTAAAATATACGAGCCTCAAAAACAAGAAGAACCATCTATTCCTCCTAGTATTAGAGAAATAGAAAAAGCCAAAAAAGAGCTTCCGGATATTTTTCTTAAAAAAATACCAATAGAAAAATTTGAAGAAAACACAGCGCATCAGCAAAAAGAAGCAAAAAATAAACTTGAAAAAGAGTTAGCGCCAACACAAAAACCGTCAGATTACAACAACCAAGACCCTTATAAAGAACCCAGAGAATAAATGCAATACCAAACCCCGCAATTTATAGATATAGAAGATAAAATTATCGGTCCACTGACCGCAAAACAATTTTTCTATCTTTTAGGCGGAGCTGCAGGATGTTTTATACTATACGTGTTTTTTCAGCTTTGGGTGGTAATTTTATTGGGACTCCCTATTGGGGGGTTGTCTCTTGCTCTTACTTTTTTAAAAATAAATGGAATTCCGTTTACAAAAGTCTTAGCAAATTTTTTAAGCCACACTGCCCAGCAAAAAGTATTTATCTGGCAGCGAAGCCCGGTCCTCACCAAACCAAAAGAGCTTCCTCTCCTTAGTAAGGAGGGGCGCGGGGAGGTAGTCGCGCCCAAACTCACTGAAAACAAGCTTCAAGAACTTGCTTGGTCGCTGGATATTAAACAAAAAGCAAGAAAATAATATGCCTCAAATAGCGCCTTCACAAGAAATATTAAATATAAAAGAAATTAGAGACGGTATTTTGATTTTAAACGACAATTCCCTAAAAGTGGTTTTAATGGCGTCGTCTTTGAATTTTGCCTTGAAATCCCAAGACGAACAACAAGCAATAATTTTTCAATACCAAAACTTTTTGAATTCGTTAGATTTTAGCATACAGTTTTTTGTGCAGTCGCGAAAAATAAATATAGAACCGTATCTCGATACCATAAAAGAGGCAAAAGAAAAACAAACCAATGAACTTATGCAAATACAAATTTCCGAATACGCAGAGTTTATTAGGACTTTTGTCAAGGCTTCCAATATTGTAACTAAAAGTTTTTATGTAGTAACGTCCTTTACACCACCGGTTTTCGAAACCTCAAAAGAAGGGTTGAGGGGAATTTTAAATATTTTTAAAGACATTTGGGGCACAAAAACCCAAAAAACAGAAAGTATGACTCCTCAAAAATTCGAGGAGTATAAAAATCAGCTCTGGCAAAGAATGGAAAGTGTAATTGCGGGTCTTACGCGCGCTGGCGTACGCACCGTACCACTAAACACAGAAGAACTGATAGAATTATTCTATGGGCTCTATAACCCAGGAGAATTAGAAAAGGGTAAACCACCACCAATACAATGACCGCATTATTCACTAAAAAAACAAAAGAAGAAAAAGAAACAGATATACTCCCCGTTTTTCCAGAAGAAATTTACAGAACTGGCGTTTTGGAATTAAAAGATGTGATCGCCCCCTCAGCCTTAGAAATAAATTCAAATTACGTGCGCCTTGGAGAAAAATACGCCCGTACTCTTTTTATATTTTCTCTTCCTCGTTATCTTTCATCCAACTGGTTTTCACCAATTATAAATTTAGATAAAATTTTTGACGTGTCTATATTTGTGCATCCAGTGGACACGGCTTTGATTTTGCGCCGCCTCCAGCGAAAAGTAGCAGAAGTGCAATCGCAAATAAATATACGCCAAGAAAAAGGCTTGGTAAGAGACCCTGTGCTCGATACGGCATACCAAGATCTGGAATCGCTTAGAGATAAGCTCCAGCAAGCGCAAGAAAAACTTTTCAGTTTTGGGATTTACATAACTATTTACGCAAACACACAAGATGAACTCAACAAAGTAGAAACAGAAATAAAATCCATGCTCGAGTCCCGCCTAGTATACGCCAAGTCCGCTCTCTTTCAGCAAAAAGAAGGATTGGACTCGGTATTTCCAACGGCTTCGGATATTTTAAAAATAAATAATTATTTAAATTCTTCCCCAGCTTCATCAATATTTCCTTTTGTTTCTTTTGATCTTACCTCAAACAAGGGCATTCTTTATGGGGTCAATTCTCATAACAACTCCTTAATATTTTTCGATAGATTTAGCATGGAAAACTATAACTCCGTTATTTTTGCCAAAGCCGGCGCAGGAAAATCGTATGCCACCAAATTAGAAGTACTCCGCTCGCTTATGTTTGACACGGATGTAGTAGTAATAGACCCAGAAAGAGAGTACGAATATCTTTCTGAAGCAACTGGAGGAAAATATTTCAGCATTTCGCTTGCTTCAAAACACCATATAAATCCGTTTGAGCTTCCCATGCCCCGCGAAGACGAATCGCCAGCAGACACTTTGCGTTCTCACATAATAAACCTGGTTGGACTTTTTAGAATAATGCTTGGGGGACTCACGCCCGAAGAAGACGCAATTATGGATAGAGCCATTGCCGAAACTTACGCTTCACGCGATATCACCCCAGCTTCTGATTTTAGCAAGGCTAATCCTCCAATACTTTCGGATCTAGAGCTTATTGTAGCTAACATGGAAGGCGGAGAGTCTTTGGCTCAGCGCTTGCGAAAGTTTACACAAGGCACATGGGCAAATTTTATAAACCAGCCCACCAATGTAGATATAAATAATAAATTCGTCGTTTTTTCTGTACGAGATATGGAAGACGAACTCCGTCCGGTGGCAATGTACCTAATAGTAAATTATATCTGGAGTGCAATTCGAGCCAAACTTCAAAAAAGACTTTTGGTGGTAGATGAGGCGTGGTGGATTATGAAAAATGAGCAAGGGGCTTCGTTTCTTTCAGGCATTGCCAAGCGCGCGCGAAAGTATTTTTTGGGGCTTTGTACTATAACACAAGACGTAAGCGATTTTTTAAATTCACCTTATGGACCCACCATTATAAACAACTCTTCAATACAAATACTGCTCAAGCAGTCTCCTTCGGCAATAGATCAACTAAAAGAAGTATTTAAACTTACGGAGGAAGAAAAATTTTTACTTTTAGAATCCGATGTTGGAGAAGGAATATTTTTCGCGGGGCTCAAGCACGTAGCTATAAAGGTGCTTGCTTCTTACACGGAAGACCAGCTAATTACTTCTGACCCGGCGCAGTTATTGGCAATTAAAAAAGCAAAAGATGAGTTTGGGCAATAAATTAAAAATTTTTGGTTTGTGTTGCGGGGCTTTCATCTTTAATTTTTCATTTTCTATTGCTCAAGAAAATAATTTGTTTTTAGTTATTTTTCCTGCTCTGCCTTCGCCAAATCAAAATTATACGATTGAGGCTAAATCTTACCAATTTGACGCATCGCGCGCATATTTTGAATGGTTTAAAAATGGAAAAAAAGTTGATGAAGGTACTGGGGTTAGAAAAAAAATATTTGAAGGAGAGGGGCTCGGATCACAAATAAATATTAGAGTGACTGCAAGGTCACCGGAAGGAAAGTTTTATGAGGCAGTGGCGCAAATCGGCATAAATGATATTGACTTTATAGTAAGTCCGCTTACTTATGTTCCTCCGTTTTACAGAGCTCAAGCTCTTCCCACATCGGGAAGCATAGTTGAGGTTTATGCAATTCCGCACCTATATTCCCAAGGATCGCGCATTTCTTTGCCAAACATTATTTTTGAATGGAAGTTAGATGGCAATGCTGTTAAAGAACAATCCGGCAGAGGAAAAAGCAGATTTACTTTTTCTCTTCCCAAAACCCTGATGGGTGAAAATGAAATAACTCTTAAAGTAAGTTCATTAAATGGAAACACAGCTTACGAAGAAACAAAAAAAATAATAATAAAAAAATCGGAAATTATTTTATACAAAACAAGTCCTCTTTTAGGAAAATCTTCTCTTGCGATTTCTCAACTTCAGCTAAAATCTGGGGAGAACCTTGCAGTTGCCGCAGAGCCGTTTTTCTTTGACCTCAATTCTTTTGCAAAATCTGCTGTTTCATGGTTTGTAAACGGCTCTAAAATCAACACCGGAAAAGAACAAAATCCGTTTATTTTAGAGCTCTCTTCTCCGGCTGATTCAAAGTCAGAAAATAATATTTCGTTTAAAATAGAAAGTGAAGAAAACATTTTCCAAAAAGGTGGGTCAGAAATTATTATCAAAGTTCAAAATTAAACAAGCAAAATGAAAAATCACAATCCAAAACTAAAAATTTTAAACTTTATACTGTTACTTTTAATTTTGATTTTTGCGTTTTTAACTTTTAATATTGCTTTTGCGGAAAACAGTGCTCAATACAGTCTCATTGAGCCTCTGCCCGGAATACAGCAAGTGAGAAACTTTCCGGACTTTGTTTCTCGTTTGATCCCATTTATACTCGCATTTGCGGCGCTTGCCGCGTTTGTGCAAATAGTTTTTGGCGGAATCTTACGGGCAACATCCGGAGGAAATCCCACCGCGATTGGGGACGCAAACGACAGAATTTGGAAAGCCATCGGGGGTTTGGTTTTAGCTCTTTTGGTATATCTAATACTAAATACAATAAACCCGGAACTTGTAAGTCTAAAATTTTTCCCGGAAAGTGTAAAAGTTGAACCGTCAAAATCTACAACTGAAAATCCGGTAGGTAAAAAGTTTGATTCACAAAAAGAATGTGAATCAAAATGTCCCAGCGGTCCCAATCAGGGTTGTTTAAAAAAAGATGGAATTTTTACTTGCGTTCAGACAGTGGTATCACAATAATATGCAAAACACTAGAAAAACCTTAATAATATCGGTAATAGTAATTATAGTGGCTGTTGCGGCTTTGATTATTTTATTCGGAAGAAAAAAATCTGAAAATGGTGGGTCTACTTTTTTGGGCAGATTATTTCCACAAAGCGAAACCGTGGTGGAACAGCCACCAGAAATTCCGCCAGAATTATTAACTTCAACAGAAACTCAAGAACCATCACTAAACCCCGCCACTGCCCAAAATCTGCCACCGGGCACGCTAATAAGATTAAGTTCCGACAATGTATCGTCTTTAGCAATAACCGGAACTACTACAAAATACCACAAAAATACCGCAGAAAATCTAGGGCATTTGTTTGAAAGGTTGGCTGACGGGTCAAACGAAGAGCGCAGAGTTTCTAATTTTACAATCCCTAAAATTTTGCGTGTTGTCTGGTCCCCAGACGCCCGCAGAGCTGTAATTTTTTATAACTTAAACGAAGAGATAAGAAAAATTTTGGTTGACTACACAGAAACCACTCCCAAAACAAATTTTCTGCCAGATACCATAAGCGCGGTGGCATTTTCCCCCGATTCCAAATCAATCACCTTTATCAACTCTTTTGAAGAAACACACAATATATTTACAGCAAGTTCTTCATTCGGAAATCAAAAAAAGATTCTGGATAACAATATTCCAGGACTCGAAATTTCCTGGCCTGCCGCAAACATTATTGCTTTAAAAACAAAATCCTCGCAAGATGATCCCGGATTTTTATATACAATAACCGCTTCTGGAAACAAATTCCAAAAAGTTGTTGAGTCTACGGGGTTGGATGCCATGTGGAATAAAGATGGTTCCAAAATTATGTACACCGACTTTAACTTGAACTTATTTTATTTAAATACTAAAACAGGTGAGCAAAAAGGTTTGAGTCTTAAAACCGTGGCAGAAAAATGTGTGTTTTCCGCAAAAAGCGATGTTGTTTACTGCGCAATTCCAAAAACAGTTTCCAAAAATATGAATTCTGACAAGTGGTGGCAAGGAAAAATAGCGTTTACAGACAGTATTGCGGGCATAAATTTATCAAATCTTGAACTAGTATTTTTTGCGCAAACCCAAAGCGATGCCACAAACCCAGTGCTTCTGGAAAACGATACCTATTTGCTTTTTAAAGACAGGAGCACGGGAGAGCTGTGGTCGCTTAAGCTTAAATAATTGACGCTCGTGGTATAATAGGCGCATATGTTAGAAGACCTTAAAAAAATCGGATTATCTCAAAACGAAGCCAAAGTTTATTTAGCTCTTTTGGAAATTGGCAGCTCCACCGCTCAAACCATAGCTCAAAAATCGGAACTTAAAAGGCCTACCACATACGTTCAACTAGAATCCCTGATGAAGCGGGGATTGGTTTCTTCTTTTGAAAGAAACGCCAAAACCTTGTTTCGCGCAGAAGATCCCGAGCATTTGCATAAGGTTCTGGAAAAAGAAAAAGAAGAACAAAAGTTAAAAGCCGAGGCTTTGGAACAAATTTTACCAGGACTAGGCAATCTTTACCTTTCCGCGGGTGAGCGCCCCAGAGTGCGCTTTTTTGAAGATATTGAGGGTTTAAAAACAATTCAAGACGAAATTTTAAAAACAAAAGAAAAACTAATAAAAGCCGTAACAAACGCAGATGATGTTTTAAAGCTCTTTCCACAGCATGCAAAAAACTATATTCCCAAAAGAGTACAAAGAGGTATAAGATCTAAAATAATCTATACAAGCTCCGAGGGAGACTTTCTTAAAAGCACAGATAAAGAAATGTTAAGAGAGTCTAAATTTATAGAATCCTCTAAAATGCCGTTTTCTGGAGATATGCTTACTTACGGTCAGAATGTTGTTATATCAGTAGTCTCAAAAAAACAGTTTGGAATAATCATAGAAAGTGAGGAAATAGCAAAATCGTTTGGAGCAATATTTGATCTTCTGTGGGAAAAAATTTAGTCCGTGAGCCTAAAATAAATCAGAGCTCCGACGTTGCGGAGCTCTATTTTGAACCTTCAGTTAGCTTACTAACTTGTCTTATTTCAAATCAATAATTTCTTTTTTTTGTGGGCTTTAAAAAAACACTACTTCGGCTTTGGTTACATACCTCCGCCAATTCTACATCTACTGCCCACTAGCATCACCTCCTTTTTTCCTAGAATACTTCTATTATACTCCTGTCAAGGATAAATGTCAACCAGATGTGAATAACCTGTTAATATCATAAATTCTGACAATTTTTTAAAACATTAAAAATAAAGCTAAAATAGTCAATTTGTCATTGCTACTTGACAATTCTTTAAATCCGAGTATAATGTAAGTTATTAGGGTTAAGGGTTTAAGCGCGGAGTACCGGAACATACTAAAATAACATCCGGCCCCGCATAGCGAAAATCTTTAACATGCATGGGTGGTAGTTCCCCAATAGTGGGGGGAACGCCAGAGTCACTAATCACTTGGTGTTTCTGGCGTTCTTTTGACAAAATTTAAGCCTTATATTAGGCTTAAATCCAGATTAAATCTGTCATGTGTACTTGACAGATTCTGTGTAAGTGATATAATATACAAGTAAGTTCATTGAGGAAAAAACCATATCTAAGGAGGGATATGACCAGTAAGGACAGGGAAAGAGTTTTTGCGTTACGGAGCTGGGGAAATGAGATTCTGCATTCTGGTGGATTCAAATCCAATGGGCAACCGCTTGGAGAGAAAATTCCACAAGAACAGCGAGAATTTGAACGCAGTTTAATTCCCAGCCCAGTTGGTGGTCAACCTGGTTACCGACTCAACGGCCGCCATAAGTAAACTGCAACAAACCCGCAGTTCCTCCTTTCAGTACCTGCTCCGACCAAAAAATCGGTCGGAGTCCCACCAAAGTGTTAAAAACCAAGTTTTGAACATTTTGGCGGGGAGGGGTGAAAGTTTTAATATACCATCGGGATTCGGACACAACCGAACTACCCGAATAGACCACCTCTCCCTCGGTTTTTTTTAAAAAAATTTTTCGAGAAAGGAGGAAAACAGAGATGAGGATTGCGTTTTCTTTTGCCGGAAACACAAGGGCTTGTATGGAATTGGTTCCGTCCATAAAGGTTCTTGTTCAAGCTATTCTCAGCGGCATTGTCTCAAAAGACAATCCGGCCGTTGAGGATGCCCGCGCGAAAATGCGCGTGGCTGGGTTGAAGATTTTTAAAATAGAGTCGTCCACAGATTGTGGATGGATTAAAAATCTGCTCAACCCGTAACAACCCGCATCAAAGCTCTGACCAAAACATCGGTCGGAGTCCCACCAAAGGTATAAATTAACATTGTGAAGCACGAATAATTAATGTCGTTTTAAGTTTCTGGATTGATGATTTATACTTTCGGTGGGAGGGGTAAGTGGTCGCGTTAATTTTCCAATCGGTCAGGTAGGATGCTTATTTTCCTACTGGAGACCGAAGCGACCCCCCTTCCCTCAAGTTTTTTGAAATTAGGAGTATCTCCGTTTGCCCCATATTTTATGGGAACAAACCCTTGAGAACCGCCAGCACCAGCAAAGGTGTGGTGGTTACATGGTCTGTGCTGGACCACAAACTCAAGAAACCTTTACGACGAACCGGAACGGCGTAAAGAAAACTGGATCCCTCAATACCTACAGCACAGGTAGATGAGGGGTAATTTAAGACCAGTGTAGGAGATATTTCCGGCTCAAACCACCCCGACCAAAACATCGGTCGGGATCCCACCAAGCCCCGATACCAAATCGGGGCTTTCACATCATAATTACGGAGGAACAATGAGCAAGATAATCGCTGGTTTGCTGGCGCTGTGGCTAATGATTCTTGGACTTGCCATGATGTTTCGCCAGCACAAACGATTTACTCGCTGGTCTGGCAGGCAAGTCCAGCGCCCATTTTTGTGGGCGTGGAATCGGTGGAGAAGAGAAATTATGTTCTTCTTTGCCGGCATCGCAGTAGCGAAGCTAATGCGATGGGATGCACTTTTTTGGCCCATACTCATCGCGGTTGGCATTGCGCTCGCGATATGGGTTTTGGGTCTTATTACTGCTCACTTCGCCGTCCGACCCGACGGCGCCCAGAGGTATACTGCTAGATCTCGAGAAATTCTTGAGAATGCCGCAGAGTATCTTTGGGAAAACCACAGATGGCCGATAAGCTGGTTCTTTGTCGGCATAATCTATGGGGTCAAGTTCATCGCCCGCTGAAAAAATTTCAGCGGGCCTTGTTGTTTTATCCTAAACTTACCGGCTTTACTACCACTCTGCGCTCAAATCCTTCCCCCGCGCTTTCTGTTTTAATGTCTGGATATTCCTGCAAAACCGTATGTACCAGTCTCCTTTCGTAAGCATTCATTGGTGGCATTTCTATTTCTTTTTTAAAATACCTTACACGTTGCGCATGCATGCGCGCAGTGTCTTTAATTTCTTCAATATGTTTTTTTTGGACTTCGTTTATATCTATTAAAAATTTGGGCGCGTCATCGCCAAAATTTTTTTCTATAATTCTTCGCAAAATAGTATTAAAAGCCGCGATACTTTTGTTTGTATCTTGAAAACTCAAAATAGAGTCGTCTGTTTTCACTGAAAACCAAATCTCTTCGCCATTGTCTTGTATTTCTAAACTGCACAAAATGCCGATCTTCTCAAAAAGATTTTTAATAACTGTTTCCGCAAATTCAATTTTTTGCTGCCGAGTCTGACTCGGCTCTGCTTTGATATCGGACATATGCTTCGTGCATTATAGCAAAAACATTCATAGCCGTCCAATACAAAGAAACTGCGGCAGGAAGCTTATAGGCAATCATAAAAATTATAACAGGAAATACATACATCATTTGTTTTTGCATTATTTTAGACATATCCTTGCCATCACCAGCTTTGGCAGAAGAAGGGACTAAAGATAACCTTGCCTGCCAAAATTGGGAAATCGAGGCAAGCGCCGCCATGCCAATACTTGCTTCACCCAAAGCTATAAATCCCAAAAATAACGTATTTACTCCTGTGGGGATTACTTCAAGCCCCTTCCAGAAAATATGATAAAGAGCGATTAAAATAGGAAGCTGGACAAAAAGACCAAAAAACCCAGAAAATGGATTAATGCCGTGCGCTCGATAAAGCTCCATTAGTTTCCTTGCTTGTTCTTCTTTACTGCTGCCCTGGTCGGACTGTATTTTTTTAATATCCGGCTCTAATTTTTTCATTACCTGCTGTGTTTTTAGAGTTTTATGCGTAAGCGGAAATAGAATTATTTTAACAATAAGGGTAAGTAAAATTATAGCAATACCCAAATCTTTTCCGGGCAGGCTCGATGACAAAAAAACAAGTCCCCACAAAAGAGGTTCATAAAAAACTTGGATATAAAATATTTTTATAGCGCTCCACATAAAGTTAGTAGCTCTATAATACCATTTTTTAGATCTTTAAACGATGGGGGTTTTTTGTTTTCCAGCTTATATGAAAAAACTAAATCGTATCCGGATTTAATATTTGGGAGCAAAAACTTCAAAATCTCGTTCATTCTTCTTCTGGTTTTGTTCCTCGCAACCGCGTTTTTCTTTACCGCACTTGAAACAATAAAAGCGGTTCTTAAGGTATTTAGCCTGTTTTTAGAAATCCTTAGTATTATATTTTGTGCCCTGTAGGTCTTAAATTTTGCGCTAAAAAATCTTTCAATATCTTGTTTTGTCATACAGTAAGTTTGCGTCTTTTTTTGCTTCTCCTTCTTTTTAAAATATTTCTTCCGGATTTTGACCGCATTCTGCGTAAAAAACCATGAGTACGCGCTCTTTTTTTCTTTTTTGGCTTATAGGTAAATGACATTTTCTTATTCTACAATATTTTTATTTTAATGCAATATTCACAGCATATCAACAAGGTATTAACATTTTATTACGATACTTAATTGTAAATAGGATATATATTTAAAATATATGACTTACGAGGAATTATGGCAAAATTCTCTTGCTCAAATAGAGCCCGGCGTTTCTAAGCCTAGCTTCACCACTTGGTTTAAAGACACTCGTGTTTTAGATTTAAGCGAAGGAATTGCAACAATTGGGGTTCCAAATGGATTTGCAAAAGAATGGCTAGAAAATAAATATCATAAATTTATACTAAAATCCTTACGAAACTGCGTTCCTGAAATTAGATCCATAAACTACGTAATATCCGCACAAGAAAGCGGAAAATATGAAGCCATGCAACAAAAAAACAAATTTAAAAAAGATATTGCATTATCAGGAGAACAACTCGAGTTTAAAGATTTTCATGTAGACCCAATTACAAAATTAAACCCAAAATACACCTTCGATAACTTTGTAGTAAGTTCTTTTAACGATCTAGCTCACGCCGCTGCTCTTGCTGTGATTAAAAATCTTGGCAAAGCGTATAACCCTCTTTTTATATACGGTGGGGTGGGGCTTGGAAAAACTCATTTAATACAAGCAATAGGAAACAGTGTAAAAAACAACGATTCTCAAAAAAAAGTTCAGTATATAACTTCTGAAAAATTTGCGAATGAGACCGTTTCTTCAATACAAAATAATACAATTAGCTCTTTTAAGGATAAATATAGGAACTTTGATTTGTTAATAGTGGACGACATTCAGTTTTTTGCAGGTAAAATCAGAACCCAAGAAGAATTTTTTTGGACGTTTAATACTTTATATGACGCTGGCAAACAAGTAGTGTTTTCATCCGATAGACCCCCGCAATCAATAATAGATATCGAGGAAAGATTGCGTTCACGCCTTGAAGTAGGAATGATTGTAGATATAAGTTCACCTGATTACGAAACGCGCCTTGCAATACTAAAATCAAAATGTCAGGAAAAACACGTTGATTTACCTTTAAAAACACTTGAAATTATAGCTGAAAATATTGAAAAAAACATAAGAGAACTGGAAGGAGCGTTAAACCTTATTTTTATGCAGTCTCAGCATAAAAACAGAGTTTTAGAAGAAAATGAAGTTAAATTTATACTAAATAAAAACTCAAAACCCAAAACATCAATAAATCCTTCTCAAATAATTAAAATCGTATCTGAACTATATGATATTCCTGAAAAACTAATGTACGAAAGGACAAGAAAACACGAAATTGTACGTCCAAGGCAAATAGCAATGTATTTAATAAGAGAAGATATAAACGGATCTTTTCCTTCTATAGGTCAAAAATTTGGTGGAAGAGATCATACAACCGCCATGCATGCATATTTTAAAATAAAAGAGGAGTTAAAAAACAATCAAAAAATAATCGAAGAGATAAAATTAATTCGGGAAAAATATCAATGAAAATATTATCAGTTATTTATCCACAACTTAGTAAAGTAAAAATTTCAAATTTTAAACTTAAAAATAAATTATCCACAAAATCCACAACATTAACTATAACTAATTATTAATATGAAAGTAATTTGTAATACTAAAGTATTAAAAGAAGCTGTGATGATTGCGGAAAGAAATACTTCAAAAAATCAAACGTTGCAGGTTTTAAGTTGTTTATTTATTGAAGCGAGTGAACAAAATAAACTTAAAATTAAATCTACTAATCTTGAAATTGCTGTTGAAATAAATATCCCAGCAAAAATTGAAAGTATAGGTTCTATTGTTTTGCCGGCTAAAAATTTAAGTATGTTTATTTCAAATATATCAGAAGAAAATATAGCTATTCAAAATCAAAATAATAATATTTTTATAAAAACACAAAATACAAAAACAGTTTTAAAAGGATTAAATCCTGAGGATTTTCCTTTATTTCCAAAAACAGGAGAGGTTAGTTTAGTTAATTTTAATGGTTATGAGTTTAAAGAAGCTTTATCTAGTGTGATAGGATCATCTAGTTTGTCTGATATAAAACCTGAGCTTGCAAGTGTTTATTTAAGATTTTTTAAAAATTCTGTAAAATTTGCAGCTACAGATTCTTTTAGGCTTTCGGAGAAAGATTTAGTTTCTAAAGAGAATTATTCGGATAAGTTAATATCTATTTTGATTCCTCAAAAGTCAGTTATTGAAATACTAAGAATTATATCGGAAGAAGAAAAAATAAATATAGGTTTTAATAAAAACTTTTTAGTGCTGAATACGGGTTCAATAAAATTAATATCAAGGCTTGTAGAAGGAATTTTTCCAGACTACGACCAAATTATTCCAAAAAACTTCAAAACAAATATTTTAGTTAAATACGAAGAGTTTACACGCTCAATTAAAATTGCAAGTTCTCTTTCGGGTAGGCTCAATGATATCAACTTAGAGTTTGATCCTCAAAAAAAATTAATATCTTTTTATACCTCAAATTCTGATATAGGAGAACATAATTCTGAAATACACGGAGAAGTTACAGGAGATAAGTTAAAGGTTAAATATAACTGGAAATACTTATTTGACGGTGTTTCAGGGATAAAATCAGAATATTTAAATTTGGGTTTAAACGGAGATAATCTCCCCATGATTATAAAAGGCAAAGGAGATAATTCGTTTTTATATTTAATTATGCCTATGAGAGGGGTATAGAAATTTCTTTCTCTATAGAATTTCTTACTGAATCATAAATTTTTATTTTTAGATTTATTTGGTTTTTTTCTTCACTGTTTTGAATAGTTGTTTTTATTTCAAAATTATTTTTATTTGAAGACCCAATATATTCGCTGTCCAAAAAGTAATCAACCTGTGTAATGGGGTAGGTATTTGTTATTTTAGGAATAAAAACAACGCTATCCCCGTTTTTGTATGTATCTTTTTGCGGAATAATATTAATTTCAGAGATTTGAGGAAATTTTTCTGGCAAATGTACATTGTCTTTCTCCGTCGGTATTATTGATTCGTTTTGATCGAATAGTTTTTGTGATTCCGCCCAAGCTTTTACTGTGTGCTCCCAATTTTTAAATTGAGCATCCAACAAAGGATCTTCAGGTGATGGACCCTGAGAATTACTTTTGTCTATCCAAAAAAGCTCTGAATGAATTTCTTGTATTACTTTTTTTTCTTGTGTTTCTTTTGGGGTATATTCTGTGGCAAGTTTCCCGGAAATTTTATCTATAATATACTCTTTTCCACCTTTCCATTCACCGCGCAATATTGGTTTTTCAGCAAGGAGTTTATCGGGAGATATAAAATTTTCACTAGGAACACGAGATAGGGCATAATCCATTATTTCATGCCAAAACGGAGCTACTATAAATCCAGCCACCTTTTTTTCCATTTCAGTATTATCGTTATTTCCAGCCCAAGCTCCTACTGCAAGTTGAGGCGTGTATCCCAATACCCATGCATCTCTGTAGTTGTTTGTGGTTCCTGTTTTTGCAGCAACTTGTCTGCCTGGAAAATATAAAGCCGAGTGCTCTCCAAAAGCCGGGGTTCGGGATTTGTTGTCGGAAAGAATATCGTTTATAGTGCGCGCTATGTTTTTTTCTATAACCTCCGCAGGAGAGTATTGATTTTCAAAAATTATTTTTCCATTCGAGTCTTCTATTTTTAAAATATATCTATGATTATTTTTTACGCCGTCATTTGCAAATACTCCGAAAGCAGATGTGAGTTCAAGTAAAGATACTTCTCCGCCCCCGAGCACTAGTGTAAGTCCATATCTTGCCGGATCATTTAGTGTGCTTATTCCGAAATCTTTTGCTGTATCTAGTGATTCGTTGAGCCCCGCGATATAAAGAACTTTAACAGAAGGAATATTTAAAGACTGCGCAAGAGATTCTCGTAAAGATACGGGTCCCCTAAACTTATCGTCAAAATTTACCGGATGATAACATTTTTCCGCATCTCCTCCGGGCGCTGGAGTGCCATCTGGGTTGCATGAAGGGTTAAACTCTGTTTGAAGGTCAAAAACAACGGTTTCCGGGGTTAATCCTTTTTTAAATGCCGTGGCGTAAACAAAAGGTTTAAGTGCAGATCCGGGCTGCCTGTATCTCACAGACACATTTACTTGCGGATCGAAAGCGCAACTGATTCCTGGGGTACATCCTTCCGGTGCGGGTTTTTCAAAATAATTTTTGGATCCGAGCATTGCTAAAACGTCCCCAGTTTTTGGATCTACAGCAACAACGCTTGCGTTATTTGCATTAAAGTTTTTTAGGTTTGATTCACTGTATTTTAATACAACTTCTTCTGCTTTTTGCTGTAAGTCAGCATCAAGGGTTGTGGTAACTTTAAGTCCGTTTCGTTCTATTGCGTCTTCTCCAAACATTTTGTTTAATTCTTCTTTAACTTCAAGCACAAAATGTGGAGCGGAAATTCCTTGTTTTTTAGGCGGAGCAAAATCTGCTTTTTGTGTTCGCGCCGTCTCATATTCATTTTTTGTTAAAAATCCAGTGTCCTTCATTCTCAAAAGAGCAAAACCAGCTCTTGTGTCTAGCTCATCTCGGTGTTTTCCGTAAGGAGAGTAATATGATGGAGCTTTCGGCAGAGATACCAAGTACGCGGTTTCAAGAAGTGAGAGTTCTTTAGCCTTTTTTTTAAAAAAGGTTTGCGCGGCGGATTCTATGCCGTAAGCTCCGCTGCCGTAAGGTATTTGATTAAGATACAGGGATAATATTTCATTCTTCCCAAGACTACGCTCTAATTTCAATGACAAAACCCACTCTTTCACTTTTCTTAAAATAGTTTTTTCGTTGCTTAAAAGCGTGTTTTTTACCAGTTGCTGGGTTATAGTCGATCCTCCTTCGGAAGAGCCGGCAAAAATGTTTTTGAAAATTGCGCGCAGTGTTGAAAGAGGGCGTACTCCTTTGTGACTGTAAAAAGAAGTATCTTCAAGCGCTAAAGTTGCGTTTTTTACGTGTTGGGGTATTTCTTCAAAAGAAATTAAGGTGCGGTTTTCCTCTCCATGTATGTCGTAAAGCAGTATTTCCCCGGTGCGGTCATAAATTTTTGTTGATTGGGCTACGCGCCTTTCATTGAAGTTATTGATATCGGGAATTTCAAGTGCAAATACATAAAAAACAAAAGCGGCAGTTGTCGTAAGAGCGCAAAAAAGTCCAAAATAAAAAATTCTTTTCATTCGGCTTATTTTAATCCCAAAATAAGCTCAATGTCAATCCCTATTGACAAAACACACTTTTGGGTATGTAATTAAAAAGATGAAAAAAGGCACTTCAGAAATTTTCGGGAGTGCCTTTGAATTTTTATGCTTTTGATACTATGATTAATAAAATGAAAGCCACAAAAGAAATTATAGAAAAAATTTTAGAAAGAGGTGTTGAAGAGGTGATTGAAAAAAGTCATTTAGAAGCCGCTTTAAAATCTGGTAAAAAATTAATAGTTAAATTCGGAATTGATCCCACTTCCCCTGACTTGCATTTGGGACACATGGTGCCTTTGCGAAAGTTGCGCCAGTTTCAAGAAGCAGGGCATAAAATCGTGCTGATTATTGGCGATTTCACCGCTACTATTGGCGATCCATCGGGCAGAAGCGAAGAACGGAAACCCATCACATCTACAGAGGTCAAAAAAAATCTTAAAAAATATCTTTTACTTGCGAACAAAGTTATAAATATAAAAAAGTGCAAAATTTCTTTTAATAGCTCCTGGTTTGAAAAAACGGGAATAGAAAAAATTATTAAACTTTCTCGCGCAAGTTCACTGCAGCAAATTCTCCGCCGGGCGGATTTTCAGGAACGCATGAATGCAGGAAATGATATTTCAATGCTCGAGTTATGGTATCCATTATTTCAGGGTTACGATTCTGTTAGGATTAAAGCTGATGTTGAGATAGGAGGCACAGATCAAAAGTTTAATTTATTGATGGGTCGTCGTGTTCAAAGATACTTCGGAATTAGTGAACAAGATATTTTGACAGTCTCGTTGATTGAAGGTACAGATGGAACAAAAAAAATGAGCAAAAGTGCTCGCAACTATATCGCGCTGGATGCAAAACCAAATGATATG
>JBBTVJ010000011.1:0-1465 GCA_038063295.1 Patescibacteria group bacterium
TCTGATGGAGCTCCGGGAGGGATTGATGATGTATATGTTCTGCCTTTAAATTTAAATACTTCCGGGCGAGTGTAAACTGGCACACCTATCCCGTGGCGTTTTTCTTCCAAAGATTCGATTTTTCCTAATACTCCAGTAATTTGACGAGAAATTGCATCTGCAATAACCATTGCAGGAAGTTCGCCGCCAGTTAAAACATATGGGCCAACGGATAAATCCAAAATTCGAAATCCGAAATCAGAAACAACTTTTTTGATTCGTTCATCAATACCTTCGTAGTGGCCGCAGATCATGATTATGCGGTCATATTTTTTAGCAAAATTTTGCGCCATTGGGGCATCGAATTGTTTACCAGAAGCAGAAAAAATCATTATTAAAGTTTTAGAAATCTGTTTTTTTAAAAATTTTCCTAAGAGCTTTTTTACACAGTAAAAAAGCGGTTCTATTTTTAAAACCATTCCGGGACCACCACCAAATGGACGATCGTCGACTTTTTTATGCTTGTCTTTTGTAAAATCCCGCAAATTCCAGATTTTGATTTTGATTTTCCCTGATTTTTGAGCGCGCTTAATAATTGACTCGTTAAAATACGAATTGAAAATGTTTGGAAATATAGTTATTAGATCGAATCTCATTTAAATATTTTTATTGTGGTCCCGATTTGTGCAACAAATCGAGGATCCTCGATGCCGATAACGTCGGCATCGGGAGAAAAATTGTAATTATATCGAATCGCATATTTGACAATCAATATTTAATATACTATCATTCTTAATAGAACAAACAAAGAGAGAGAATATGGATAAAATATCGATACTTTCGATTATTATATCAATTCTTGCTATTGTTATTTCATTGCTTTCTTTATTAAAATGATGGAAAAAATAAAATCGTTCTTTGGTTTTGATGGTATTGTTGGTTTAGTATTTAACTTGATAGGAGGCGGTTTAACTACCTATGCAATCTATCTTTCATATCAAAAACATGAATATATTACTAGTGTAGTAGCGATTATTGTAGCCATTATTTTTTCAATAATATTTATAAGCGATATCAAACAAATTATTATTAGATCTAAAAATTCGTACTAAAAAAACCGCAACCCCGTTCACGACATTTGTCGGAACGGGGTATTTTTTGCGGTTTTGAAACTTTAAGGATTAAAGTTTCAAATCGCCAACAACCTCGTCAACGCTTCTGTCTTCCCTTGGTCTTCGACCGCCTTCCGGCTCGTCGATTTTCAAGTTTACTCGTGCGTGATTTTTCATGCCCACTACACGAAGCAAAGTTCGAAGCGCTTTTGCGGTGTTACCGCTTCTGCCAATAATTTTGCCTACATCGCTTTGATCAACGTGCACTGTAAGCAATACTCCCATTTCATCAACCTTGCGGTCTGTTTTAACTGCAGAGGGGTTGTCAACTAAAGATTTTACTACATACTCCAAAAACTCTTGGTCGGAGTACT
>JBBTVJ010000012.1:0-2280 GCA_038063295.1 Patescibacteria group bacterium
TTACGCAAATGTTTTTGGATATCCAGTGGATCAACAATTCCGTCGCTGCCTGTTTTGAGGTAAGTTATTTCAAAACCTCTTTTTTCAAGAACTCTGCATGGTCCAAGTAAAGAAGGATGTTCTATTTCAGATGTTATGATATGACCTTTTTTGAAAAACTCAGCCACTCCGAATACAGCCAGATTATTCGATTCCGTAGCGCCAGAAGTAAAAAAAATCTCTTTCGATTTGCACCCTAATATGGAAGCTATCGATTTTCTTGATTCTTCTACTGCTCTTTTTGCTTCAAAACCATCAAAGTGGATAGCGCCGGCATTGGCAAAAATATCCGCCTCATACGGCTTCATTGCATTTTTTACTCTTTTGTCTAAAGGAGTAGCAGCTGCGTAATCAAGGTAAATTCGCTTCATAAAATCGCATTTTAATCGTTTTTAATAAAAATTTTCATTCCTTTCATCCAAATCCTAACGCCCTTTAAAAAACCCAAAAGTCCGATCCAATAACATAAAGAAATAAAATACTTCATCAGCCATGGAATAATTCCTGAAAGATGAAAATTATCTTTTTCAAAAAGCGCATACTTTCCGCCCAGAGGAATTATAAATCCCGGAAATTTTGGTTCATACCGCAAAAGTTTATTTTTTTCTATAGATCTTTTTATGTTTTCTGCTACATATTTTGCTTCTCTTAAAGCCATGGAGGCAGTCATGGGCATTGCCTTTCCGGTTTTTTCGTTTACGCAATAAACCGCATCTCCCACCCCAAAGACATCTTCGTATGGAAGAACGCGCATATACGAATCTATTAAAATACACGAAGCTTTTTCAAGTTTTATGCCTGAAAGATTCTTTGTAAGCGAGTTTGCCATAACACCTCCAGTCCATACTAAAATATCAAAATCGGTTATTTCGTCTATTCCTGTAGACAAAATAATATTTACTCCAAAAAACTCTAAGCGTTCTTTGACTTTTTGTTGAACCCACGGACTTGTTGTGGAAAGTAATATTGGGGATAAATCCACTATCGAAATTTGAGCATAGTGCTCTGGACGACCATGAATTTTAGATAAGGTTTTTAAATAACCTGTGAGCTCCAAAGCAAATTCGCATCCGGTAAATCCACCTCCTCCAATTACAATTTTTAATAATTTATTTTTCGGGGAATTGGCAAAGAGCTCGTCTATTGCATTTCGAATCTGCAAGGCATCGTTTAAATCCTTTAAGGGCATGGATTTTTCTTGCAAAGGTTGCATTCCAAAGTAATTAGTTTCACTGCCCACTGCAATCACCAAAAAATCATATTTTTTTTTGAGGCCAGACTTTAAAATTACTTCTTTGTTTTTAAAATCAATGTCCGCCGCTTCGCCTTCCAAAAAAGAAACATTTAAATCATTGAGAAAAATTTCTTCAAAATGCACAGAGGAGGTTTTTACAAGCTCGTGAAAACGCAATTCGTTTTTGGGCGGCTTTTCTGGAATAAAAGCAGTAGCCACTTCATAAAAATTCGGGTGGTAAGAGTGGTATTTATTTTTATCTATCAGGGTAACATGCGTATCTTTTGTTTTCCGAGCTAAATCTTTTGCTATTTTAACCCCTCCGAACCCCCCGCCGATTATAACAATTTCGTGGATCATAATTTTATTTTACAAAAAAATATGATATATTGAAATGCGAGTAAAAACTGCCACCTTAGCTCAGCGGTAGAGCAACGGTTTTGTAAACCGTAGGTCCTCGGTTCAAATCCGAGAGGTGGCTCACTTACTGCGTATTTGTGGTGTCATTACTGTGAAATCCGTTCCCGTTGCCGTTGCTGTTTTCATTTTTTTCTGAAATATTGCGAATGGCACGCGCTTTGCGAAAAAGAAAACTTTCCATTTTCAAAACCCAAATCCTGGATTTTCTTAAATACTTTTCCAGTATTTTAAGAAAGTAGGAATGAGCTTCGCTGTACCACCATTCCAAAATTTTTGAAACAATATTGTCCATGAATGTCGCAAAGTTAAATTGTGCTATTTCTTCTTTTCTGCGCAAAGCAAGTACAGAAATTCCTCCCGTGCTTAAAATAAAAATGAGAAAATAAACTATCATAAAATTATAATTCGAATCTTGAGAATCGAACTACTTCTATTTTTTCTCCAAAATTTCCGGAATTTTGTTTTATTAACTCTTCCACACTCAGCGATTGATCTTTTACAAAAGGCTGACTCAGCAATGAATTGTCTTTAAAATGGGCATTCATTTTTCCTTCCAATATTTTTTCTGTTAAATCAGGTTTTCCTTG
>JBBTVJ010000013.1:0-3043 GCA_038063295.1 Patescibacteria group bacterium
CAAGCTCATGCGCTTTTTTTAGGGCTTCTTGGGCTTTTATTGTAAATTGTGAAAATGGAGGCATGTTTCAAATATAACTAGTAACTTAATTTCCAGTTGCTTTAAGTTTAGCATATTTTTTATAGAAAATCAACTGATATTGACATCAAGCATATCCTATGCTAAACTTACATCAGTTCAGTTCCCAAGAAAGGAGATAGCCAATGAAGGATATCGGTAAAGTAGTTGCCACAATTACGATATGGGGCGGTGTAGCCCTTCTTTCATACCTTTTCCATTCTTTCGGTATACTATCGGGAGAAGGTGCCGCATGGATGACTTTAGGCGCATTTCTTTTCACTGCCTTCCTCTGGAAACTCTAATTTCCAAACCCTTCTGGAATGAGCCCAACTCTCACGAGTATGGGCTTTTTCTTTTCCCTACGCCCCGTGACATTTTTTATATTTCTTTCCTTTCTACCAAAGTTGTCTCAAGTGTGATTTCTGCGCCGTCGCGCAAGATGGTGATATTGATTGGATGACCTATCTGACTTTCTTGAATAAGTTTTGCTAAGGGCGTTTCTTTAGTAACTTTTTTGTCACCAAATTTTATAATTATATCTCCTTCTTTAAGACCAGTTTTGTACGCCGGAGACCCTTCCACCACTGCGCTTTCTCCACCAGACCCCCTTACCAGCTGAGCGCCATTTTCAACCATAGTGTACCGCACCCCAAAAAATGGATATATTATTTTGCCAAACTTTCTTGCATCCCCTAGCCCCTTTTTAATTTGGTTTACCGGCAAAGCAAATCCAATATTTTCAGCTCCGCTGGCAACAGCGGTATTTAATCCAATTACCTCTCCTTTTAAATTTAAAAGTGGGCCTCCTGAATTTCCCGGGTTAATTGCAGCATCAGTTTGAATAAGATCAGTAAGCTCCTCGACTCCGCCCCCGCCACCGGAAGCAGTAATATTTCTTTTAAGTCCGGAAATTACGCCAATAGAAACGGTATTTTGAAATTCCCCCAAAGCATTGCCAATAGCAATTGCAGTATGCCCAATACGCACACCATCAGAATCCCCCAGCGGAATAAAAGAAAAGTTGTTTCCATCTATTCTCAAAATAGCAACATCATGCAACAGATCTCGCGCAATCACTTTAGCGCTTAAAGTTTTGCCGTCATTGGTTATCACAGAGTATTCCGCCAACTTATCAGCAACAACATGCTTATTTGTTATTAAAAAACCGTCCGATGAAGCAAAAAATCCGGTACCCGAAGATACTTGTCGCTTTTGTGTGCCGTTTTCGCGAAACTGAGGAATTTTTATATCCGGAAAAAGATTTCCAAACAATTCGTCTTCACTAAAAGGATTTATAAAATACTGTTCAATTATCGGGATGTCTTTCGTGGCTATCACGCTCACAACCGCCGGAGAAATTCTATTTACAATATCTCCTATTAAAAAATCCCGTGACAAAGCCCCAAGCTCAAGTTCTTTGGTTTCTTCTTTTTGAAGAGGTGCGGGCGGTTGATTTTCAATGCTAGCAGAGCGCTCTATTACTTTTTGGATAGTCTGCGTAATACCTTGAGGCGCTTGCTGAACCAAAGAAACCGTCACAATGCCTGTAAACAAGGCTGTCACAAAGCTTACCAGAAATACCAGCATTATTAGTTGTTGTTTGTTTAAATCTTCCATTAAATTTTATATTTATCAATTAAAGAATCAGCAAAGTCCCAGTTTATATTTTGAAAAAACGCGTCAATGTATGCTTTGCGAGCCGTTGCATAATCCAAAAAATATGCATGTTCGTAAACATCCATAATAAGAAGCGCTATCATATTCCAGACTCCACCTTGATTATGAGAATCGCACAAAACATTTTTCAACTTTTTGTCATCAAGGTCATATCCCAAAACTACCCATCCGCGCGCGGCAAGACCCATGGCTTTAAATTCTCTTTCCCACTCAGCGTAGGAAGTGAAATCTTTTTCTATCATTTCCAAAATCTTACCTCTTGCCACTTGTCCCCCAACACTCATATTCTCAAAATACCCCTCATGTAACTTAACTCCGTTTAAAGCAAATGTTTCTTCCATTTTAAGCTCCCGAAGATCGCTGTATGTTGCGTTCGCCAAAGATAAATCAATATTTTTCAGCTTTTCTTCTATTTCTCCGGACTTTTTTACATAACCTGCGTAAAGAACATCATGATGTTCTTTTAACTGTTTTTCGGAAAGCCCTTTTAGTTCTTTGTATTTTAATGGTTTTACTTCACGCATTTGTGCATTGTTTTATTACTTTTAAAACTTCGTCGATTTCTTTTTTGTTTGTTTGGCGCCCTAAAGAAAACCTTACCGAATATCGATTTTCTTTTTTATCTTTTTGATATTGAGCTTCGCAGGCAGAACCGGAAGAAGCCGATACACCCAATACGTCGAGTTTTATTATAATAGATTCGGCGTCTGCGTGCAAAAAACTAAAATTTGCGTTATTGGGCAAGCGTTTCATGGGGTGGCCATTAAGCTTTGCAATGGGGATTTCCTTTAGAACTTTATCAATAAAATAATCACGGAGTTGGCAAAGCCGCAAACTTTCCTCGTTTTTTATATTTTGAGCAATTTCTAAAGATTTTGCCATCCCTACTATAAGCGGGGTGCTGGGAGTACCCGAGCGTAATCCTTCTTCGTGTCCGCCTCCAAAAATTTGTGGCATAATCTGAACACCGGATTTTTTATATAAAACACCGATGCCTTTGGGTCCGTAAATTTTATGAGCATTCGCTGTAAGTAAATCTATTCCGAGCGTTTCCACCTTTAAATTTAAAAAGTTTGTCGCCTGAGTCGCATCAGTATGGAAGCAAACCTTGCCTTTTATTTTTCCAATCTCTTTAATTGGCTGAATGGTGCCTATTTTATTGTTTGCATAAATTATGCTTATTAAAATCGTGTCTTTACGCAAATGTTTTTGGACATCCAGCGGACTAACAATTCCGTCGCTGCCTGTTTTGAGATAGGTTATTTCAAAACCTCTTTTTTCAAGAACCTTGCACGGTGCAAGTAAA
>JBBTVJ010000014.1:0-4821 GCA_038063295.1 Patescibacteria group bacterium
GAATTCTTTCGTGGCCCATAAAAGGAGCGGTTTTAACTCAAGGCTTTGGCACTACACCTTATTCAAAAGTTTTATACAATGGCAAACCGCACAACGGAATTGATATAAAAGCGCCAATTGGTACGGAGATATTTTCAGCGGAAGGGGGAGTGGTAAAAGAAATTGGTGATACCGATCAATTTGGGCGTAATAGTGTGCGCCCGTGCCTTTCTTATGGCAAATGGGTTTTATTAGAGCACCCTAATAATCTTTCCACTCTTTATGCTCATTTATCCTTAATCAGAGTTCAAAAAGGCGATATAATAAAGAGGGGAGATTTAATTGGTTATTCTGGGAGCACCGGATATGCTGTGGGCCCTCACTTGCATTTTACTGTTTACGATTCAAGCACTGTACAGTTTGGCCCTTCAAAGATTCCGCGGAGTACCTGTAGTTTTTTGCCGTTTGGAGGTTATTTAAACCCATTAGCATATTTATAATGAGAATACAAAATGAGAAAAGGTTTTATACAAATTATTATAATATTTGTGCTGCTGGTAATAATTTTAAGTCTTTTGGGTGTTTCTTTGAGCACACTATTTAAAAATCCGATTCTGCAGGAAAACTTCGGTTTTATTGGGGACTGGATAGCCTGGTTATGGAATAATTATTTAAGCGTGCCATTCTGGTATGTTTATGAGATTTTTATTGATTTGGTTTGGGAGCCGTCATTAGATATTTTACGTGGAATTAAAGGCGGGGAGACCAACGTGACAGACGTATTTAAATAGATGTCGCAAAAGATATATTGTGCGACAGGCGAATAGGCTCTTTTTGCGGACTCACTTTCTTCTGTCTCCATATACCCACTAAAAGCAAAACAACTAAAATGATTAAAAATACAATAGCCGTCTCTACCCTACTTACTTTATACCATTCCTTGATTTTATTTAATTTATTTGATAAACTCATAATGTTTAGAAATTAGATATTAGTAATTAGAAATTTTATAAAAATTTTATGGCTCATACAAAATCTGGCGGTTCAACGCAAAATTCAAGAGATTCTAACCCCAAGTATTTAGGAGTAAAAATTCAAGACGGCGGCAATGCAAAGCCCGGCTTTATTTTAGTGCGCCAGCGCGGGACAAAATTTGTGGCAGGCATTGGTACTAAAATGGGCAGAGACCACACGATTTTTGCTATAAAAGAAGGCAGGGTAAAATTTGAAATTAAGCGGAAAATAAAATTTGATGGATCAAAAACTGCAGTCAATCGAGTTTCTGTGCTTCAACTGTCAAAGTAATTTCTTCATTTGCAAAGTGCACTTTAACTTCATGTTTTCCTAATGATTTTATAGGAGTTTGTATTTCTATTATTTTTTTATCAAGTTTTGCCGGCACTGTGTATTTTGCTGATTTTAACGCTTCTATGATTTCGTCGGCGGTTACCGATGAATATAAGTGCCCTTGCTCGTCAGTTTTTTTTCGTATCGTAATTCCCCTGCCAAGTAATTCTTCTTTTAAAGTATGGAATTCTTCATGAAGCCTTCCCATCTTTTCTTTTTTATTTTTTTCTTTTTGGGCAGCGTTTTTTATGGCAGAATCTGTTGCGGGTTTGGCAAAACCCCGTGCCAGCAAAAAATTTCTTGCGTATCCGTCGGATACGTTTTTGACTTCCCCGCTTTTGCCTACGTTTGGCACATCTTTTAGTAATATTATTTTCATATTTGCGCGGTTAGTTATTTAAGCAATTCCAGGGCTTTTTCCATGATCGGATCTTTTTTTGACTTCGCATCTTTTATTTCTACTTCAATATCTGGAGTCAACCCTCCTTCGGAAATTGAATGCCCTTTTGGAGTAAGCCATTTGGCGATGGTTATTTTAATTGAAGTATCTTCTGTTAGCGGAACAAGCTCCTGGACTGATCCTTTGCCGAAAGTTTTTTCTCCTACGATTTTTGCAATGCCGTGGTCTTGAAGAGCTCCCGCTACGATTTCTGAAGCCGAAGCCGATCCTTTGTTTACCAGCACAATCATTTTGAGGTTTTCGAATATATCATAACCCTTGCTTCTGTGAATTTTTTGAGGCGATTTTCCACCAAAATCTTCTATTACTACTGTTTCGCCTTGTCCTAAAAACCAGCTTGTAATATCAACCGCGGCTTCTAGAAATCCTCCCGGATTATTTCGTAAATCAAGTATAAGCTTTTGCTTGCCGCTATCTATAAATTCTCGGAGTGCCTGCCTGAATCTGATAGTTGAGTCGGCAGAAAAATTATAAAGTTTTATAACAAAAACATCGTAATTATCTTCCTTTTTTTCATTCAGCGAAGCTGTTTTTGCGGAGCTCTGGGTTTCTGTATCTATCACGGGGATTCGTATCGTGTCTCTTATTACTGTTATTATTTTTGTTTCTTCTTCCCCATTTCTTAAAATTGTAAGTTTAACTTCTGTGCCTCGAGGACCTCGTATTTTGCGTACCGCCTCTTCGATTGAAAGATCTGATGTCGAGGCATCATCAATGCGTAAAATTTTATCTCCAGATTCAATGCCGGCTTTTTCGGCCGGAGTTCCTTTAAGCGGGGCAATTACTGTTAGGATATTTTTTCTTATGCCTACTTCCATGCCAACGCCCTCAAATTCCCCATTTATTTCTATTTCAAATTCTTTAAGTTCTTCAGGGGTAAAGAATACCGAATAAGGATCCTCAAGTGATTTTAAAAGTCCGGATATTGCTCCATAAACCTTATCCTTTTCTTTAACTTTTTCCGAGTCTACATACTTTTCTTCGACTATTTCCCATGCGTTCCAAAATGGATCAAAGTCAATTTCCTGATTTTGAAAAGTTGATTTATTGTAAGATGACCCAAAGTAAGTTCCCGAAAAAAAGGCCGCAAGCACCACAAATACCGCTCCTATCAAAAAAAAGACTTTTTGCAAATTTCTATTCATACGGATATAATAACAGGAAATGCTTAAGATTTTCAATACACTTTCAAGAAAAAAAGAAATTTTTAAATCTGTAAAGGAGCGAGGTGCTAGGAGTAAGAAGGAAATAGGACTTTATACTTGTGGCCCGACCGTTTACAATTATGCCCATATCGGAAATTTAAGGACCTATGTTTTTGAAGATATTTTGCGCCGCACTCTTGAAAGCGTTAGGTATAAAGTAAAGCACGTGATGAATATTACAGACATAGACGATAAAATAATTCATGGCGCGCAAAAAGAGGGAAAAAACATTTTTGAGTTTACCAAAATATACGAGAAGACTTTTTTTGAAGATTTAAACAAATTAAACATCAAAAAAGCGTGGAAATACCCCAAAGCTACTGTGCACATCAAAGAGATGATTCAGCTTGTCAAGGAGCTCCTTGACAAAAAGTTAGCATATGTTGCTGAAGATGGCGTTTATTTTGATATTTCAAGATTTAAAAAATACGGTAAATTGAGCGGAATATCAAAGTTAGGTCAAAATATTGGTATGATGAAATCCCGAATTTTGACGGATGAGTACAGCAAAGCAAATGCGCAGGACTTTGCTTTATGGAAATTTAAAAAAGATGGCGAGCCGTCATGGAAAGCTCCTTTTGGAGAGGGACGGCCCGGCTGGCACTTAGAGTGTTCGGCAATGTCTATGAAATACCTTGGAAAATCTTTTGATATACATGCGGGGGGCGTGGATCTTATATTCCCCCACCATGAAAATGAGATTGCTCAATCGGAAGGAGCGACAGGAAAAAAATTTGCAAAATATTTTTTGGAAGGAGAACACTTGTTAGTTGCTGGGGAAAAAATGTCAAAATCCAAAGGAAATGTTTTTACTTTGCGCGATATAGAAAAAAGAAAGGTAAGTCCCCTAGCCTTCCGGTATTTTGTTTTGGGGGCGCATTATCGCTCAAAGCTTAATTTTACCTGGGATGCGCTCTGGGCAAGTCAAAGAGCTTTTCTGAGATTATACGAGGTTGTAAGAATAATAAAGAAGCAGGGGTCAAGGGACAAAGGGCAAGGAAAGGCATATCGAAATGTAGAAATATTGAAATACAGAAAGATGTTTAAATCTGCTCTTTTTGATGACCTTAATACTCCCAAGGCCCTTGCTGTATTGTGGAATTTCATAAAAAATTGCAGCAAATTTACTTATACCGATGCTTTAAAACTGCTTTATGAATTTGACGAGGTTTTGGGACTTGGTTTCAAAGAGGTTAAGCTCTCAAATATTCCTCAGATTATTCTTAATCTTGTTCAAAAACGCGAGGAATGCCGTAGAGAGAAAAAATGGAAAGAGGCAGACGAAATAAGGGAAAAGCTGAAGCAAAAAGGTTTTATTATAGAAGATACCTCAAAAGGCCCAAAGCTATCCCCAACTTCTCCACTTATTTAGGCAGATCTTTGTATGGTCTTCACGGTGTTTTTTGTTTTATAATTGAGATATGGATCAGAAGATTTCAAAAATTCTTTTCGAGGGGCCACGTATGCCTCCTCAAAACGTGGACGCCGAAATTTCTCTATTGGGCTCTTTGCTTTTGGAAAATGATGCGATAAATTCCGTGGTTGATACTTTGCGGGAAGACGATTTTTATAAACAGGAACACAAGGTAATATATAGCGCGATTTTATCACTTTTTAATTTGCAAAAACCAGTTGACGTACTGTCTGTTGCAAATATTTTAAAAGAACGCGGGAAGTTTGCAGAAATGGGCGGGCACGCATACCTTACTAATTTGGTAAACAGCGTTCCTACTTCTTCAAACGCGCTTTACTATGCTGAAATTGTAAGAAAAAAGAAAATTCTTCGGGATTTAATTTCAGTGTCCCACGGTATTTCCCAGCTTGGGTACC
>JBBTVJ010000015.1:0-2339 GCA_038063295.1 Patescibacteria group bacterium
TTTTTGGCGCACTCCGTTGTATTTGTGCAGATAAAGCAAATCTTCATTTTGTGGGAACATTAAAGCAAGCGCATGGGAGATGGCCATTTCTTTTTTAATAATTACAAGTTCGTTATCCAAAGAAAGCCCACGGCGATAGTTGGCATAAGCATTTATCAATATAAAAGCAGTTTCAATCCAAATATTTTTATGTTTGACCGCGCTATAACCGCATTCATAAGCGCGCTTAAGCCACTCAATTGATTTTTCTTTATTAAATACATCGCTATCAAGTTTATATAACTCCTCATAACTGTCAGATAAGAAATAAATGGCAAGCTGTTTGGCTTTGCTTTGGTTAGATAAGCTAAAGCGTATACTGCCCAAAAAAAAGTATTTATGGCATGAAGATGTATTTTCCAGTATTTGAATAACCGCGGCAGAAGTTTTATCCGCACTTTTTATATCTTCAAAAAACCGATATTGCAATTTGCTTTTTTCAAATAAAAGCGCGGCTTTTGAAAGACTTTTTTCTTCATCAGACAATTTTGCTGATTCCAAAAGTCCTTTTTCAATCATGCGTTCGTATATGGCAATGCGTTTAGTATAGGCCGAATCTTTGGAAATGTTTTTGGTTTCGTTTAATTTTAGCCCCAACTCCCGGCCCATTAAAATCCACTCAACTGAAGCCCAAAAATTGTAAAGGTACGGATTTTCCGGATAGCGCTCAAGTAAACGCTCTATATTTTCTTTTACCTCCTTGTTGCTTTCTTTTGAGACAAAGTTATTGTAAAATTCGGAAACTAGAGAATCAATTTCATATGATTCTTGAGCGTGCATAGCCTCTGCGTGCAAAAATGTCAGCACAGTAAACCAAATAACGCGTTTTGCTAGCATAATCACCTTTTTAAAGTCTGGGTTTAATGTAGCACAAACCAATTTACTTGACAAAATCCGTATGCTTTGCTATGCTATATTTCAGAAAGTGAGGTTCTTATGAGCGAAGAAAAGCAGGACAAAAGAGTATATCACTATCTGCACGGTGAAGGCTTTGGGTCTGTGGCGGGAGAATGGTTAGAAAACAAGGATTTCGTTTTTTCTATTTCAGATAGAAGCTACTGTTTTCATATCGTTGATCCAAGAGATCAAAGGACTCTTGTGGTATTTGATGGTCATATTCCTTGGGGCGGACTTCCAAGAGGAGCTAGTATTGTTGGAGTCATTCCGGGGACTTTTATTAGAACTCAAAAGGAACACGTTAGAAAACCAATGTTATGGGAAGAAGAAAGGCTACATGCTTTCAATATAAAAAATAACCGTGTTGAATTGTTTATTAATCGTTATTTGTTGCTTCTTCCAAAAAGTGTTGCTTGTGTGCGGCGCTACGACTCAAGATCATTACGACCAATTTACACCTTTATTGAAGTTAGTGAAAAAGGTGTCATCTGGCGCAATTCGTCGTATTAATTAAAACAGCTCATCCCCGAATTCTGGGATGAGCTGTTATTTTGCTTTACCATGGTTTTGGGTTAATATAGAGGACATGAGGCAAAATGTTATCCCCACAGGCGCTTGACTTTTTATATAGTTTTGATAGCATAATGATATAAACGGCTTCGGCCTCGGTTCCGCTTTCGCGGAATCAGACAAATAAAAGCGATTACGAATTTGTGAAATTTGTAATCGCTTTTTGTATTATTTTGTGATTTTCATCGGATATTGTGCCCATTTTATCAATTAGTCTTTTTGCATCAATTAACCGTAGTTGAGAAATAATAGCAACTCTCGGTACCACATCACCCAAATCCACAGGAATATAAAATTTAGTTCTCTTAATTTTGGTACTTAACGGAATAGCCCAAAAAACTTCGTTATTAAACTTTTTGAAAACAAGAACCGGTCTTGCAAAATCCTTGCCCCTGCCATCTTGTTCAAAACCAACATTGATGCCTATCGAACACCACCATACTTCGCGTTCGTGAAAAAATACTCTTGTTTGAAAATTATCTATTTTTTCTTTATTTTTATGCCAACCTTGAAAATCTTTTCGCATTCCAAGATTTTAACACTAAAATATCAAATTCTTCAAAGCACTTGCAAAAATTTGGCGGGTGTGGTAGTAATAAAAACGGTGTGTACTTTTTCAAGCCCAAAACCAACATCAAAAAAAAGGAGGATGCAGGATGGGAGAAATAAGAAACAGATTTACAAGTGAAGTTATCTTTACTTTTGAAGGAGAATTGAGAAAAGCTAATCTATGGAGAGCTAATCTGCGGAGAGCTAATCTGGAGGAAGCTAATCTGGAGGAAGCTGATCTGGAGGGAGCTGATCTGGAGGGAGCTGATCTGGAGGGAGCTGAT
>JBBTVJ010000016.1:0-5943 GCA_038063295.1 Patescibacteria group bacterium
TTGATTTTTAGAATTTTGCGGAACAAAAGATCGAAATTCTTGCGTTGGATATTTCCAAAGAATGTAAGCGCCCGCAAGAATAAGAATCAAAAAAAGCCCGCGAAGCAAAAAATGATTTTGGAAATCCAAAATATGAAAAGTTGCCCCAAGCCAGATGGGGTATCCAAAGATCGCAAGACCTGCGATTTTCGCCGCACTTAAAGCCAAAACCCGATTTCCAATAAATCTGCTTGTTGTCGGCAGACCGATGACGGCAAAAAGTGAAAAAATAAAATAAAAAAATAAGGAAGAAAAAAATTCCACTCGTTTATTTTACCATTTTTGAGCGTATTTTCAAGACTTGAAATACTGTGTTTATGCTATTATATTCTTAGACTAAATTAAAAAAGAGGCGCGTTGTGAACTCCATCCTCAAACGATTTACTGAACCTTTGCCGTGGTGGATAGAAGGCATAAAACAAGAATCATTTAAAAAAATTTGGCAGTCAACGTTATTAAAAAAATGCCAAATGATGGATCAAGAAGCAATGAGAGTTTTAATGTTTCGATTTTGGCCGTTTGTTAACGAGTTTCCTAAAATTATCAGTGAGCACCGATCGCAAATTTTTTTAAGAGAACTTGTAAGGCACCCAATTCATGTTTATTTTCTTGCCAAAAATGTAAATGAAATTCTTAAAGAAATAAGGAGCGATGAGATAAATCACAGATCCTTATGGCTTACTACTTCTGCGGTACTCGGATTAAAAGAGGATGACCTGTACTTTCAAGTTCTTAAAGATTTTAGGGTTCACAATTCAGCTCATTTAAAAGTTCGCGGCATTATAAAAAAAGTTCAAAGTCCCGTAAGTATTTTAGGAAACAAAACGACTTCCCAAGAAGCGCTTTTGCGACTCGCAGCTGTTGAAATAGTAGCGGAAGGAATTAGTTTAATTGTAAAAGATGCGTTTAAAAGATTGAACGACAAAGCCGGTAGGTGGTTTGATGTTCATATTTATCACAACGAAGATATTATGTCGCACGAAGAGTTGGTTTATAAATTAGCATTCGCGTTTGACAGTAAAAAACCAGAAAGAGAACCAGTCAATGTGGTTATTCAAGAAATTGTGGATTTGTTTATTGAGGCAGGTGAAATATCATACTAGCCCCCTTTCGGGGGCTATTCTATAATAGTATTATGTCTTTTCTTGAAACTTCTATTTTAATGATGGCGACTTTAAATTTTGTTTTTGCTGGTATTGTTTTTTTTCAAAGCGCAAGAGATAAAATCGCAGTCCTTTATGCGTTAATTGCATTTTTTGCGAGTTTGTGGGCGGTGGCAACTTTATTTTTTGAGGATCAAAGGATTGCTTTTTTGGGGCATTATATTGCAGGCAATTTGGCTTATCTTTCATTTTTTTGGTTTTCTTTGTATTACCCAACGCGTACTATAAAATCTCTTGGTTTTCCATTTTGTGTCACTTTAATTAATTTTTTTGTTCTCGCGATGGTGCCCACTCAACTCTTTTTTTTATGGGGGTATGCGGTTTTTGTGATCTTCCTTTCGTTTATTTATATTACAACCGAGGTGTTTATGTTTCAAAAGTATAGAATTTCCTCGGGACTTGATAAAGTTCGCTTGAGTTATTTAATTGAGGGAACATTGATTGCGGGCACCTTGGGAATATTTTTAAATCTTATTTTGCCATGGATGGGTAATTTAAGTTTTTTTAAATTAGGCCCGATATTTGTTACAGCTTCTTTTACGGGAATGAGCATTTATACCCTGATACGTTACAGGCTTTTTAATGTAAGGGTTGTTGCTGCAGAAATCTTTGTGATTTTACTTGTTTTGAGCTTACTTGTGCGCCTTGCTTCTTACGGGTGGTCGGGAATTTTAGATTGGGCCGTGTTTTCTTTTTCCATCGTACTCGGTTTTTTTCTTATTCGTTCGGTAATTGGTGAGGTCAGAAGTAAAGAGAAAATCGAAGAGTTGGCTTCGGAGCTTAAAGAGCGCAACGAAGAACTTAAAAAACTAGATAAAGCAAAATCGGAGTTTATTTCGATCGCGTCGCATCAATTGCGCTCGCCGCTTACAATAATCAAAGGCTATATTTCAATGATACTCGAGGGTTCTTTTGGTGAAGTGTCCGAAAAATGTAAAGAGCCGCTAAAAAGAACGTTTGTGTCATCTGAGCTGTTGGTATCGCTGATCTCCGACCTTTTAAATCTTTCGCGAATTGAATCCGGAAAAATTAAGTACGATTTTAAAGATATTAATTTAAACAGCATAGTAACGGGCGCTATAAACGAACTTGAAGAAATTGCAAAAGACGGAGAAGTAAGGGTAGAATTTTTAGATAACAAATCAAAGAGTATTCAAGTAAATGGTGATGAGGGAAAATTACACGAGGTATTTATGAATTTATTAGATAACGCTATTAAATATTCTCCAAAAGGCAGGGTAGAAATAAAAATTTTTGAATCTGACGGCAAGGCGTTGATTTCTTTTACAGATAACGGTATCGGAGTGTCCAAGGAGGATATTGGAAAAATCTTTTCAAAGTTTGGACGTACCGAGGCTTCACAAAGAATTAGGCCAGATGGCATGGGCATAGGGCTTTATTTTGTACGCAGGGTAGTGGACGATCACAAGGGCAGGGTATGGATGGAATCAAAAGGGGAAGGCAGGGGCAGCACATTTTTTGTTGAGCTGCCCATGCGACTTGTTTGACGGGCCTTGCATAATTTTTTTGCATTGATTATAATACTATTTATAGTCGCAGACAGTAGGCATTTAAGACCTACCTAGACAATGCCAAAAACTAAGCTACAAAAACAAGAATACATAAATATTCTAAAAGATAAGCTAAGCTCATCCGGTTTTTCAGCTTTTTTGAATTTTCATGGGCTTTCGGTGGCTAAGGCTATGGAGTTGAGGCGAGCCTTACGAAAAGCAAACGGCGACTACATGGTTTCTAAAAAAACTTTGATTGCAAGAGCTAGTAAAGAGACTGGATTCGATTTGGATAAAAAAATATTGGAAGGTGAAGTGGGGGTAGCTTTTGCTCCCAAAAATGAAGATAATATTTTGGCGATTTCTAAGGAAGTTGCCAATTTTGCCAAAAAAAACGCGGGAATGCTAAAAATTTTAGGTGGCATTTGGAATGGAGTTTGGGCGGATATTGAGCAGGTTAAGCGCTTAGCCTCAATTCCCCCGCGCGAGATTTTGCTTACACAGCTCGCATTTATTTTGTCACAGCCAGTTGCGGGTTTAGCGAGAGTGCTAAATAAATTATCGGAAACCAAAGGTCAGTAAATTATTAATTTTTTTAACATTTAATTTTATGGAAAAATTAGAAAAAATAGTAGATGAAGTGTCAAAGCTTAGTGCTTTAGAACTTTCCGATTTGGTAAAAAAAATTGAAGAGAAATTCGGAGTTTCTGCGGCTATGCCGGTAATGGCTCAAGCCGCTGGAGCATCCGGAGACGGTGAAGAAGCTAAAGAAGAAAAAACCGCTTTCAATGTGGAATTAAAAGCTGCAGGAGGCCAAAAAATAGCTGTAATTAAAGTTTTGCGCGAAGCCATTGGACTGGGCTTAAAAGAAGCCAAGGATTTAGCTGACGCTGCGCCAAAAATGGTAAAAGAAGGCATGGAAAAAGCTGCGGCAGAAGAGCTCAAGAAAAAACTTGAAGAAGCTGGTGCAACAGTAGAATTGAAATAACATGAATATACTGGAGAAGTTATTTGGTAGCCAAGCGCGAGTAAGATTGATGCGCATTTTTTACCTCAACCCGTCTGGTGTTTTAGCAAAAAAAGAAGCGGCGAGCATGGCGCGCGTTTCTTCTCGCTCTGCGTCCAAAGAAATTAAACTTCTTTTGTCTCTGGGCTTTCTTGAGAAATCAAAGCGTTTTGATGAAATAAAAAAAAGCCTGCCTGCCGGTAGGCAGGGTAAAAAACCAAAAAACAAAAAAGTGGAGGGTTTTTTAGTTTCCGAAACATTCCCGCTTTTTTCGGCTTTAAGAAACCTTATAGTAACCGCGTCTCCGGCTTCCCGAGAAAATATTTTACATTTTTTTAAAAAATATAGAAAAATAAAATTAGTGTGCATCGGCGGAGTTTTTATGGATTCTTCATTGCCAGGCGCGCTGACAGATTTGCTTATTGTAGGCAACGGCATTAAAAAAAATATTCTTGAAAAATTTATAAAAAAACTCGAGCCTGATGTCGGCAAGGAAATCAATTGGACGATTTTGTCGTTTGCGGAATTTAACGACAGGGTAGCCATGCACGACAAATTCCTGCGTGATTTCTTTGACTTACCAAACGAATGCCTTATAAATAAAATAGAGACAGCGTAGCGGGGCACTTAGCTCAGTGGTAGAGCATCCCGTTCACATCGGGAAGGTCGCAGGTTCAATCCCTGCAGTGCCCATAAAAATTTGACAAAACAAATTTTTTATGCTAAGAATATTATTAGAAGAAAGGAGGCGGTATGCTTTTAGAAAAATTCCGGGAGTTGTCGTATGGGACCAAGAAGAATCTTGTTTCCGGCTGGATGGGGCGGAAGGTTGAAGCTTTTTTTATGTCTGATCTTAGGGAAGGAGACTTAGTGCGCATTCAGGATAAGTTTGGCGATATTTTTTTGCTTGAGGTGATAGACCCTCAAAAAAGATTGGCATATTTAAGACAATTTCCGCCAGCAGGCAAAATGGAGCATTGGAAATATCGCATAAATTGGGGAATTTGCGAAATGAGTAATGATATTGAGGAAGGAGAATACAGCCGTTTTTTTAACGACAGCAAAATGCACCGCATTCACAAAATAAGATCAATAAGAATCTTAAAAGAACACGGCACGCGCGTTCCAGATTCCTATTAACTCAAACCCCAACATAACAAAACAAAAGGAGATAGTAATGCAGCGAAAACTAAATGACAAGATTTTGGTGTGGTTGAAGCCGGACTCAATTGAGGAAGCGGCAAAACAGCAACTTCATAACATTTCAAAACTGCCGTTTATATTCAAACACATTGCGGCGATGCCAGATTGTCATTTGGGTAAAGGTGCCACAGTTGGCTCGGTGATTGCGACCAAAGGCGCCATTATTCCGGCGGCTGTTGGAGTGGACATTGGGTGCGGTATGATTGCGGTGCAAACAAAGTTTTTTGCAAAAGATTTGCCGGATAGTCTTGAGAAATTGCGTCACAGTATCGAGCGAAGCATTCCATTAGGTGTCGGTAAGGTAAACCAAAAACTTACTGAATCCGCGGAATCACGGCGTTTGGAGCTTATTGACCAAGCGACGAATGACTATTCGATGCTCGCGAGACAATGGCCATTTCAGTTGGGTACGCTCGGATCAGGAAATCATTTCATTGAGCTTTCGCTCGATGAAAATAACAAGATTTGGGTTGTACTTCACTCCGGCTCGCGAGGCATTGGGAATTTAATTGCTCAAAAGCATATCAAAATTGCCCAGAAGCTTATGGACAACATGTTCATTTCTTTGGACGACAGAGATTTGGCGTATCTTCCGGAGGCAATGCCTCAATTTCGCGACTATATTAAAGATCTTTTGTGGGCGCAAAAGTTCGCGCTTTTAAACCGCGAAGAGATGATGGATCGTGTGATGAAGGACTTAAGTTTCTTCTTTTTTAAAGAAAACGGTCACCAAGCCGAAATTGAAATTGAACGAATCAACTGCCATCACAATTTCACTCAGCAGGAAAATCATTTTGGTCAAAATGTTTGGGTAACGCGAAAAGGCGCCATTCAAATGCGCAAGAGCCAACGCGGTGTGATTCCGGGTTCCATGGGAACTAAGAGTTATATTGTGTCGGGTTTGGGGAACCCCCTGTCTTTTTGTTCTGCTCCGCATGGAGCCGGAAGAAGAATGTCTCGAAACGAGGCCAGAGAAATTTTCAGTCTTGAAGATTTAGAAAAGGCAATGGAGGGAATCGAA
>JBBTVJ010000017.1:0-3390 GCA_038063295.1 Patescibacteria group bacterium
AAAAGCGTTTGAGGAAGAGTATCGCAAAAAAAACACAGAGGCGCAAAAAGAAGGAGTGCTTTACCGCGAGAGGACAGAAGAGTTGTCGCGTGCAAATGGAATATTGAATAATTTAAATTTTAAAGAAGAAAACTTAAAATTAAGAAAAAAAGATCTTGAAATAGATTTTCCAAACTATATAAAGATGGATCCGCAAGGAAATATTTTATTACCCGCAGAAAGAGACAATATGCGAAAACAGATAGAGCGCCTTAAAATACGTTTAGAAGAAGCGGGCGGGGTTAATGAAGGCGTTGTTCAGGAATTTGAAGAAACAGAAAAAAGAAGCGCCTTTTTGGGTCGAGAGCTTGAAGATTTAAAAAAGACCTCAGAGTCGCTTTTTGAATTGTTTATTGATTTAGATAAAAAAATTGATAAAGATTTTAAGGGAGGAATTGCCAAAATCAATTCTCTTTTCGGAGTTTTTTTCAATGAGATTTTCGGAGGCGGAAAGGCAGAAATAAAACTTATCGAGCCTCAAAAAGCCAAAAAAGTTGTGGATCCAGAAACTGGTGAGGAAGAGGAAATTGAAGCGACAGAGGGAGGTATTGATATTATTGTCAGTATTCCCAGAAAAAGAATTAAGTCTCTCAACATGCTTTCGGGAGGGGAGAGGGCCCTTACTTCAATTGCGCTTTTGTTTGCTGTTTCTTCGGTAAACCCACCCCCATTTTTGGTATTAGATGAGACAGATGCAGCACTTGATGAAGCTAATTCCAGAAGATATGGAAGTATGCTCAAAGAATTATCTAAAAAAACTCAGCTTATAGTGATCACCCACAACAGAGAAACCATGCGTTCCGCAGATATTCTTTACGGAGTTACAATGGGGAGAGATGGAGTGTCATCGCTTCTTTCAATTAAATTTGAGGAAGCGGAAGACTTAGTCAAAAAATAATTCTATTTTATCACCATCATGCATTATGTAACTTTGGAGTTCTGTGTTTTGCGTGCCATTTACTGTCATTTTAACTTTTGTCCAGTCAAATTCTTTTTCCCAAATCTTGAAAAAATATTCTAAAGGCACATTTTGTACATTAGGAAATTCCAAGTGCAAGGTACCGGTGTCGTCGTGAGTATGTATTGGGCGCATACAGCTTCCGGAGATTCCGGTATTTGCTGGTATTTTCATTTCCTCGACTTTTACAAAAATTTTGAGGTGTGGGTGTATGTGCATACCTATTCCAGTATGTTGAACGCATAATTTTAACGGATCATATGCAAAGTAATCCTTTTTTGCCATGAGCCACCCGCCTCCTATTAAAATAAAAATAATTCCAGCGGTCCATGCCACAATTTTGGCGTACTTTTTTGTATTTCTGGCTTTTGCAACTTTTTCTTTTTCTATTTCTTCAAAATGTTTTTTTTCATCGTATAGTTCTTTTGCGCTTTTTTCTGCGGAGTCCATATTACTCAAATTCTAGTCTATTTCCAATCCAAAGGCAATATTCGCAGCTGCTGTGTGTTTTTGGAATGGAGCTTTGCAAAAGCAAAACCGCGTCCTCGAAGGTTTTTTGAGCACGCTTTAGATCAATTGAAACCCTGATTGGTTCTACGGAAAATTCCACAACCCCGTTCTTTTTTACTTCTTTTGGAAAATAATAAACCAAATATGCAAAATCACGAGCTTTGTATCCATTGTGATTAAGTAAAAATGCGTAAGTATCGAGTTGCGTTTGGTAATATTTTTCTGAATCACCGTCTTTTGGTGCGCTGCCTTTGGTTTTGTAGTCTAGCGGAATATAGTAGCCCTCGTCATCTACCAGGCATTCATCAAGAGCTCCAAAAAGTGTCGCATCAAGTTTTTTATCTACATACTCAAGTCCAGTTCGCCAATTTCTCCATTTTTCTATGAGTTCCAGATCAGGAAGTAGTTTGCCTTCTACCTTGTCCTCAATTTCAGGCGGCAGTTTTCCGCGAAATTTATCAAAATATTTTTTTATGACCAAATCCATTCCTCCGGGGAGCGATGGAAAAATCCCTCTTGGGCGATGTACCGACTCATTATAATGAAGCCAAAAGCATCGCGGGCATTCGCGAAATAAAGATAAACCGGTGGTAGGAGATATCCTTAACACCGGTTTATTTTAGCACGAAAATGATTTTTACCCTCCTTCGCAGAAAGCTACAACCGTAAGGTTGTAGATGAATGCGAGGAGGGCCCTTCCGTAGCTCCAAAAGGAGCGAAGGAGGGCATGCTTCGGAAGGTTTCGCTAACTTAAGTTGGAAAGAGGAAAAAGAAGCCACACCCGTAAGGGTGTGGAGCTTCACATCATTCCCCCTGGATTTTTGCCGCACACTTTGCAGTTTTTTGGGTGTGTGGCAATTTCCAAAACCGCGGCAGCGCCTACCGCAAGATAAAGAATTTTAGCCCACTGCGAAGTCATACCTCCAAGCCAAACGCTGACGTCCCAACCAGTTAGCGCAAAAAGCCCCCAGTTGAGCGCTCCGACCAGCAAAAGAGAAAAAGTTATACAATGAAGAATTTTCATAAAAATCTAATTCTTAAAGTTAAGAATAAAAGTTGCCAATCCGACCTTTGCTAGATATAATATTTCAATTATGTCAAATATCGGCAAAAAAGTCTTTGTTGCGATGTCGGGGGGTGTGGATAGCGCAGAAACTTTATATTTGTCCGAAGCTCGGTTTAGGACACTCAAACATTATTAGTATCTATCATAAGATCTTTATCCAAATTTTCTTTTAGTTCTTTTGCAGAACTTGTTTTTTCAAAGTCCCAATATTCTTTTTTATTTAAGAATTGTTTTAAAATAATATCCTGTTTTAATAATTTTCCCAACCTATTTTTTCTGATGAAATCCTGATAGCTTGACCAAGGATAAATATGCTCTTTATTTTTCCATTCAGAAATCTCTTTAGGATTTCTATGAATATATGTTGATAGATATAAGAGTTGATTATTATTTTCTATATTTATTGCTTTATATGGACCTTGAAATAAATGGCCATATTTTTTATATTTTGTATTGAAATATTTGGTATACGCACACAATATTCTTTGCATGTATTGTGATATTCCACTTTCTTTAAATTCGCATAATGTCAGATGAAAATGATTAGGCATCAGTGCGAAATTAATTAATTCAACATTTCTATGTTTTATTATTTCTTTTTCCAAGTCTCCATCTATATTAAATGTTTTATTTTTAACAAAATAATAAACCTGACGTCCGATTTGTTCGAAGACTACTGGAGATTGAAAAAAAATAATCAAGAACAAAAATCTTAAGTAGTCTCGTCCGTCCAGAAATATTATTTGTTTGTTGTTGCCTCTGTTGAATACATGATAATATTCTCCAATGGCGATAGGGATTTTTCTCATATATTTGT
>JBBTVJ010000018.1:0-4062 GCA_038063295.1 Patescibacteria group bacterium
GCTCCCCCTTCTTTCGCGAGACCTCCTTTTAAATCCAAAACCCGAGCCGGATCCGCCCGCTCCAGAAAAAAAGCTTTCAAAAATATCGCTTAGATCCTCGGCGCCAAAACCTTGCCCCCCTGCATTAAATCCTGAAAAGTCCCACGAAGGGGCATTGCCTGCTTCAAAATCAGCAGAGCCAAATTGGTCATACCGAGTCCGTCTCGAGTCATCCCCTAATATCTGATACGCCTCGTTTATTTCCTTAAATTTTTTCTCATCACCACCGCCTTTGTCCGGATGATATTTATGAGCCAACTTTCTATAAGCCCTTTTTATGTCTTCCTTGGAAGCATTCTTTGCTACTCCCAATATTTCGTAATAATCTTTATTCATTTATGTCCTTGTGCTCTGTGTCTTTAATATTTTCTTTTTTGTCTTCGGGTTTTGCGCCTTGAGCTTCCCCCTGCTCCGGTGGCTGGTTTTTATAAAGCGTTTCTCCAATTTTTGAGAGAACTTGTGACAGTTCTTTTTCCGCGGACTCTATATCTCCAATTTTATCAGAATCTTTGGCTTTTTTTAAATCTTCTATTTTTTCTTTCACATTGTCTTTTATTCCTTGCTCAACTTTATCTCCGGCATCGGATAATGCTTTCTCTGATGCATAAATCAAAGTATCAGCCCTATTTCTTGCATCCACCAGCTCTCTTTTTTTGCGGTCTTCTTCTGCATGCAACTCTGCATCTTTTTTCATACGTTCAATATCTTCTTTTTTGAGCGAGGAAGAGGCTTCAATTCTTATAGATTGCGCTTTCCCGGTCTTTTTTTCCGTTGCTTTTACAGAAAGAATTCCATTTGCGTCGATATCGAATGTTACTTCCACTTGCGGCATACCCCGAGGAGCTGGCGGAATGCCTTCCAAGAAAAATCTGCCCAATGTTTTGTTGTCCTGCGACATTTCGCGCTCGCCCTGCAAAACATGAATTTCCACAGAGGTTTGATTATCAGCCGCCGTAGAAAATGTTTGCGAGCGCGATACTGGAACAGTGGTATTTTTTTCTATAATCTTTGTCATAACCCCTCCCAGAGTTTCAATACCCAATGATAATGGAGTCACATCCAATAAAAGCACATCCTTTACGTCTCCTTGCAAAATTCCTCCCTGTGCCGCAGCTCCCAATGCTACAACTTCATCAGGATTTATAGAAAGATTTGGATCTTTCCCGAATATTTTTTTAATGCCCTCAACAATGGCTGGCATTCTGGTCTGTCCCCCAACCAATATAACCTCATCAATATCCCCAATTTTAAATTTTGCGTCTTCCACTGCTCGTTTTGTAATTTCAAAAGACTTTTCCAAAAAGTCGCGAACCAAATCTTCTAATTTTGCGCGAGTCAGCTTCATTTGAAGATGCACGGGGCCACTTTCAGAAGAAGTAATAAATGGAATATTAATCTCGGTTTCCATAGAGGAAGAAAGCTCGTGTTTGGCTTTTTCTGCCGCTTCTTTTAAGCGCTGAAGTGCCAAAATATCTTTTGTGACATCAATGCCGGATTCTTTTTTAAATTCAGAAGCGATATGGCTTATTATTTTTTGATCAATATCGTCTCCGCCCAAGTGTGTATCGCCATCGGTTGAGCGAACTTCAATTGTGTCATCCCCGATTTCTAAAACTGATACATCAAAAGTTCCTCCGCCAAAATCATAAACCACAATTTGTTCGCTTTTCTTTTTATTGAGCCCGTATGCCAAAGCTGCCGCCGTAGGCTCATTTAAAATTCTCTTTACCTTAAAGCCCGCGATTTCTCCAGCAGCTTTGGTAGCTTGACGCTGTGAATCGTCAAAATATGCAGGCACCGTAATAATTGCTTCTTCAATTTTTTCTCCAAGCCGAGCCTCGGCATCTGCTTTTAGTTTTCCTAAAATCATCGCCGAAATCTCTTCGGGTCTGTACCATTTTTCGTTTATTTTTACTTCTACTCCTCCGTTTTCTGATTTTTTGATTTCATACGGCAAAAGCAATTTATCTTTTTGAACTTCGCTATCAGAAAACTTTCTGCCAATAAGTCTTTTTACGGAAAAAATTGTATTTTTAGGATTTGTTACGGCTTGCCGTTTTGCCAAAACTCCAATAAGTCGCTCACCGGACTTGGAAAAAGCGACCATAGAAGGAGTGGTGCGCCCCCCTTCGGAAGATTCTAAAATCTTTGGCTCCCCGCCCTCCACAATTGCCATTGCAGAGTTAGTGGTTCCTAGATCTATTCCTAATATTTTTGACATAATTTTTTAATCTTTAATTTTATATACTCCGACTTTTACCTTGGAAGGTCTTAAAACACGATTAAATAATTTATACCCTTTTTGCAGTTCTTCAATTACAACTCCATCTAAATCTGATTTTTCTACTTCAGACTCTGTAATCGATTCGTGCTCAGCAGGATTAAACCTTTCTCCAGAACTTGCGTTAATTTCTTCTATACCGTGCCTTTTTAAGGTTTCCAGAAACTGATTTTTTATTTCCTTAATTCCGTTATTTTCTTTGTGTTTTAACGCAATATCCACTGAATCCAGCACCCGCAAAAAGTCATACAAAATACTTTGAGAGGCAAATTTAGCAAATTCTTCCCGGTTTTTTTCTTCATCTTTTTTATAGTTGATAAAATCTGCTTTTGCTCTCTGCCAGCCCGCCAAATATTCTTCTTTTTCTTTTTTGCAAGCGTTTAATTCATCTTTTATTTTTTTAAACTTTTCTTTTAAACTTTCATCTTCTTCCACAATTTCTATATCTTCATCGCCCATAATTATAATTGATTTGCTATAAATTTAATAATTGCCGACGCTTTTTCATAATCCATTCTTTTGGGACCCGCCAAAAACACAAAATGATTTGGTCCAAATTTTGAAGAAACAACACTGAATTCGCCAATATTTATGCCGTTTAATTTTTCAATTTGTTCTTCCACATTGTCGGCAAAGCCCGCAAATTCCAAAAGAAAATCTTGCTCTTTAAATTCTGGTTCTTTGAGCACTTCTGCAAAACCGCGCTTCCATACCCTACCTTCTGCCAAAACCCCGGAAAAAAGCTTAAAACGTTCTGCCATCAATGAGGTGAGCTCCTCAAAAATTGCATCACCCAAAAACTTTGAAAATATCTCATCAAACTCAGCTTTAACATTTTCTGAAATATTCTTTTGCCGCATTAAGTTCTCTACAAAGTAGCAATATCCTTTTTCCGTGGGAGCTCGTCCCGCTGATATGTACGGCTGATATAAAAACCCGTCTTCATCCAACTCAAGCATGATATTTCGTATGCTTGCCGGACTTAAATTTAGATTTTTTTTATCGCTAACTCTCAAAGAAGAAATAGGGCAAGCAGTACGCACATAATCGCGCACAATAAAGTCTAAAATACCTTCTTTTCGCTCATCAAGCCTCATACATCCATTATATAAAAATTAGCACTCTCACGTCAAGAGTGCTAACCATGGAAAATGTGCTCCGGTCACTGGGTATCGCCTAAACTTGACAAAATATCACCAATGGTGCTAAGTTGCTTGTGGACCAAGAAACAATAACCATACCCAAATCTAGGAGGAAATGTATGGAACTTTCAACTCATGAAGGCGACCCTACAACATATTACACCCTTAGTTCAGAAGATAACGACGAAGCAGAATTTCTGATTAAACTTGCTGAGTATTTACCAACATATGAGGGGGAGAAATTCAGGCTTGGTGATAAAAGAATAGAGAGTTGTTGTTCTCACCAATGTGTCGAATTAGACTTAGAATTTGACCAAGATGGAGGTGAGAATGACTAAACTCGGAGAAATATTATGATGATTGAAAAAGTCAAAAAGAAAATACAAGCTCTCCAAACCGAGCTTCTGGAAAAAGAGCAGAGAATCAGCAAATTAAAAATAGCCCTAGACAAAGAGATAAAAAAAATAGCTGATATATGCAGACCTATTTGTACCGAAGCTTTAAAAGAATATAACACGACGGAGCCGCTGCAAATCGTCGTCGAGAATATAGAAATCTTCTTTGATTTCGATACAAATGAGATTTCTCTCTTTGTTCGGA
>JBBTVJ010000019.1:0-1589 GCA_038063295.1 Patescibacteria group bacterium
ATGGATCCCAACTGGTCTGCAGAAGGATATTTGTGAAATGCTAAAACTTTTACCGGGGTTTATCAGTGGTTTTTAGGTCCGGATATTTTGTCTATTACCAACTTAGTAAATGAGTGGGCGCTCACGCTTTTGGGAATATCTTTGATCTTGGGTATTTTTGTGCGCCTAAGCTCTCTTTGGGGAGCATTATTAATGATTTTATACTACTTTCCGGTTTTACAATTTCCTTACATCCCTCCGCATTCATATTTAATTGATGATCATATAATCTATGCGCTAGTTTTGCTGTTTTTTGCTGCAGGAAACGCCAAATCCTGGGGACTAACAGGACTTCATAAAAAAAGAATATTATAAAATTATTTAAGATATTAAATTCCCCCCGATGGCTATCGGGGGGAATTTTTAATTACTCAAAAAAGGTTCAGGAGGTCCAACCAACTCTTTTTTGTAAATTTTCTCAAAAATTTCTCTTACTATAGGAAGGGCTGTTTTGGATCCTGTTTCAGCTTTGCCCAAAGAGCGATTGTCATCAAAATTAATTACTACCCCTACAACTATTGCATTTTGTCCACGGCTGAAACCAATAAACCATGCGTTTCTGAAATCATCCGTGGTTCCGGTTTTACCTGCAATAGGGATGACAAATTTGCTTGCAGTAAGTGAGTAGGCGGTTCCGCCGGGCTCCGATACAACTCTTCGAAGTGAAGATTGCATCATATCCAAGTAAACATAAGGAATCTGCGATGGGGCAAGATTTTGATTTCTTGTGAATTTCACCGTACCGTTGCGGTCAATTATTTCATTTATCATATAAGGTTTTGCGGCAACTCCGGAAGTTATTTCTCGATAAGCATTGGCTACTTCCATTAAATTCATTTCTGAAGCTCCAAGTGCGGAAGTCGGATAGTAAATTCTTTTTCCTCGATGATCTATATCGCTATGAAGTTCGCTTTTTATTCCAAGAAGTTTTATGGTTTCTGCAACTTTTTCCATTCCGCTTTTTTCGCCGTCTCCCAAAAGAATAGTTAATTTTACTGTAGGCACATTGCGAGAAGCTTTTAGCGCATCTTGAAGTTGAATAGATCCTTTATATTTGCCGTCATAGTTGCGAATAGCGTGTCTGCCTCTGCCGTACCCCATGCTTATCGAAAACGGGCTGTCAAAAATAATATCTTTAGCTCCCCAGCCATTTATGTATGCTGTAAGGTAAACAAAAGGCTTGAAAGTAGATCCGACTTGTCTTTTTCTATTCACCCGATTCAAATCGCTGTATTTATACTCTCGGTTTTTGTAAAATCTGCGTCCTCCGCCTATGGCTAAAACTTTTCCGCCGCGATCAAGAACAACAAACGATCCCTGCACTTCGTTTTTGAACTCCGGATGCCTTTTTTCATATTCAAGGATACCGTTTTCCAAAGCGGAGTTTGCAATTTCTTGTATGCGCAAATCAATTGTGGATTTAACATGTATAAGCCCAGTAAACAAATCATCGGAATTAAATCCGTAGCTGCCCAATTCTTTCAAAATATCGCCAACCACGGACGGGGCATCTGTTTTTTTTGTATCTACTGGAGTAAGTTTTATTTTTT
>JBBTVJ010000020.1:0-1318 GCA_038063295.1 Patescibacteria group bacterium
CGGGAATTAATCACGGGCTTACTTTAATACAAGGGAGTGTTTCAATTTCTCAAAATAGTTTTGCAATTATTGCTGACAATGCGGAAAAATTCTTACTAGACTGGCCTGGTTTTTCTGGGACACTTTTTGATAGTTCTTTCTCTTTTTCAAATAGCGGAGAAACAATTGCATTGCGCAATTCTGAGCTTGTCGACATCGATAAGGTTAGTTATTTGTCCGATTGGGGAGCGGCAGGAGACAAGAATTCTTTACAAAAAGTAAGTGGAGAGTGGGTTGCGTCTATTCCAACGCTTGGTCTCGAGGGAGAGAAAAAGAACACCGGCAATACACTGGAGCCGAATTTTCCAGAGGAAAATTCGGCGGTTAATTCTGGAAGTATTCCAGAACCCAAAAAAGCCCCGTTTTCTGTTTACGCTGGAGAAGATAAATCCGCACTTGCAGGGGCTGAAATATATTTTGAAGGGGAAGTGGTGGGTATTTCTGAGGATATGGTAGGAAAAGTAAGATTTTTGTGGAATTTTGGCGACGGCACAACAGAAGAGGGAAAAAACTTAAAGCATGTATTTCAATACCCGGGAAGTTATATAGTTACTGTAAATGCATCTTTGGGCGCCGATTCGGGTTCCGATTCTTTAAAAGTAAGCGCAACATCTGCTGGTATTTTTGTTTCCGAAATCAAGCCCGGAGGGTGGGTTGAAATAAAAAATGAGTCCACTAAGATTTCTGACGTATCCGGGTTTGGTATTCAAATAAATAATTCTATTATTTTTAATTTTCCTAAAGATACAAAACTTTCAGCAAATTCATTTTTAACTTTAGATACCCCAACTTTGGGTTTTGAAATTCCAGATATTGGTGAAATTAAGATTTTATATCCCAACGGCAAAATTTTATTTTCTTCAAAATACGAAGCCAAGAGCTTAAATGAAAAAGAAAGCGTGAGTTTTGATGAAGAAACATGGAAAAAATCAGAGGCAACCCCAGGGGCGAAAAATGTTGTAAAAAATATAGTAAATCAGAACATTGTTTCTGCAGCGGGAATAATTCCTCCCCCTAATCCCCCTCCTCTTACAGTAAGAGGAGGGGGGAGTGAGGGGGGTGGAGTTACTGACAGCGTTGTTAAAAATAACCAAGCCTCCGCTGTAACCACCTCTCTCTGGTCTGAAATCAAATGGCTTATTTTCGGTCTCCTCGGAGGAGTGCTTCTCGGCGCAGTGTACATTTTTATTAGCAAGAGAGTATTTACTATAAAAAAAGATACTCCTACCATCTCTAATTCGCGCGAATAGGAGAATAGTTGTATAATGCGATCATGAGT
>JBBTVJ010000021.1:0-4875 GCA_038063295.1 Patescibacteria group bacterium
TAATGACCGTTACTAACTCTTCTTTGTTTTTGATCAACCAAATCCCGTTGAGTGGCTTTATATCCCGCAAGTGGTCCCACTCAAAAAAACGCGAAGCCGAGTCCCAATATGATGGCTTTTTTAATCCGTCAAAAGTAACCCCCACCAAAGGCTTATCAAAAATTGCTGCTTCAATAAAAAATGTTGAATACATTGTAATAACAATATCTGCGTGGGCAAGTGTGTTTTCCAATAAAAAAATTGACTCTTCATCAAATTCCCAATCATTATTTCCGCCGCCAACATGTTTTGTTGAAGAAAAAGCCAAAATTCCGTAATCACTTTTTATTTTTTTTAATTTGTCTTCTGGAAAGTCTGTTCGTGGATACGGGCGGGCTAAAATTTCCACTTCTTCTACAAATTCTTTTTTGTTTCGTGCTTCATTTATAATATTTAAAATATCAAAATCCAAATGCAATCCTTGTTTGCCGGAAAATGCGTAAACAATGAGTTTTTTTTGAGGATCGGCTCCTATTTTTTTAAAAAAATCACTTCGAGGCACAACGTCTTTTTTAGTAAAATGCCTATCGTATTGCGGAATACCAGCAGCAGTAATCTTACCCCTATAATCGCCAATTTCACACACTTGGTTTGCAATTTTATCTGTTTGTACGATTAAATGATCTGGGTGCACCAAAAGAAACGTTTTGCTGTATAAATTATCCCAACTCAAAGTCATGCCCAGCGTTTTTATTCTCGCTTTTTTTGCTTCTTTAAGCAAAGCGTGGTCTGTAAAAACCATGTATGGCGCAAAAACAAGATCCGGCTTATATTTTTTAAAAAAAGTTTCGAACTTCTTGCTTGGAATTAAAAAATAAACCTTTCTCAAAAAAACTCTCCAAAACGAAAATCTGCCTAGTTGCCATAAAAAAAATTTCGCAGCAAAAATAAAAAAGCGGTGAGTGACATTGAGATTTCTAGTTTTTTCAAATTCTGATCTGAAAATCATATAAACAGTGTTGGTGTGAATACTAAATCTTTCCACGGTATTAAAAAATCTTTCAATTGCCGATTTTTTTAGATCCGGTAAAACATCAAAAACGATATCCGGATGCGGAAATTCTTTTTTATAGTATTCAATTTTTTCTTTTGGTACCAAAAAAACCAAGCAAATATTGTTTTTTAAAATAATATCCAAAGCATCCGTGCGCAGAAAGTTACGCACGAAAAAACTGCTGTCAAATTTTGCAAGAATGGTTTTCATATGTTTTGCAATAAAAAATTTGCGATTCTCTCTCCGGCCCTTCCATCTACCAAATAACACTGCTCTCGCACAAGACGTTCTCTCTTTTCTTCATCCAACTTCGGATTTTCAAGATATTTATTTATCCATTCTATTAACTCTACCTTTGAATTAACAAGTCTTATGCCCCCACTCAAAAGGGCTTTTGAGTAATGAGTGGCAGTATAACGGTTAATAGGATCTTTGTTCCATGGCGTTGGACGCAACACAAAACCAATATTGATAACTGGTTTTTTCCATAAAGCTGCGTCTATTGAAATAGTGGAACAATATCCTACAAGAAACGAGCAGTGATATAAGGTATTTCTTAAGTATTCTATTTCAGAAAAATTCATATCCCAGTCCATTCCCAAAGATGTTTGAAATCGCACACCTGGTACATCGCACCGCAAATATGGGCGTTTCTTTATATTTTCTTCGTGCACAAAGTCATTTGGAGGAAAACGCACTAAGAATTCTAGATCTTTTTTAAATGATTTTTTTTGAATTAATTCGTGCAATGTATCTATCATGTCCCAGTCCGAATCCGCCCAATTGCGACCCAGTGGTGCAAAAACCAGAAGTTCTTTTTTAGGATCCGCTCCAATTTTTCTGAAAAATTCTTCGCGTAAAAGAACTGGCTTATCTACATAGTGATCAAAAGACGGCACGCCAGACACGAAAGTATTTTCATCTTTTGCATCCAAATATCGCACCGCTTCAGATTTTACCACTTCATTTGTCACTATCAATTTTTGAGGCAAAATACGGATATGTCCTTTTGACGTAATTTTGTCCCATGAGTTGATAAACCCGATAGTTTTTTTTCTTCTTTTTTTTGCTTCTCTCAAAAAAGCAATTTCCATAGGGTCGAAAAGATTTCCAAAAAAAACTAGATTTGGATCGTATTTTTCAAAAAATTCATTAAAAGCATTGTTTTCTACAAATTTCTCATCAAAAAATCTAAACATTTTCCTCGCCCAGCCCCAACCAAAAACAAAACTTAAAAAAACGCTTAAAATGTATTTGAAATAATTTTTTTCTTCCAAAAAGGCAATCTTTTTGTGCAAAAAAAGAGTTTCCGTGCGCACAAGATACTTCTTGAAAAATTCATAAAATCGATCACCGCGCGAAAGTGAAAAATTTGAGACAACTTCGTATACTAAATTGGGGTAATTAAATTCTTTTTTATAAAAATCAACCCGGTCTTTACTTTTAAAAAATAAAACGACTTGATACCCAGCATCAATAATCCGTTTTACAACATCGGTCCGCAAAAGATCTTTTGCTTCTACACCGTAAAAAATTGATATAAAAATTGTTTTCATGTATTTATAAAGTTTGTAACTTCGTTTGCCACCCTCTCACTAGCTTTGCCATCTGCATGCGAAAACCACATTGAACGTATTTTTGCACGGCCTTCAGCATCCAGTTTCGGATTCTGAAGATACTCGTATATAAATTTTATAAAATCTTCCTTGGAGGAGGCGTGTTTAATGCCTCCAGTTCGGAGAAGTTTTTGAATGTGATCACATTGATTCGTATAAATGCCGTCAAAAAAATGGCGTGCTGAAGGATAAAAATTTACCGTTATAACCGGTTTATCAATCAATGCCGAATCTAAAGAAATAGAGGTGGGACCCGTAATCATTAAATCACTGTGATAAATTTCATTTATTAGTCTTTCATCATCTTCCGGCCTGATTTCCCTATCTCCAAACTCGTCACTTTTAAATGCATGGCCGGGTTTGTCAAAAAACATGTTTGCCGGCTTTTTAAAGTTAACCAATCGTACTCCTTCATCTGGGGGAAATCTAACCAAAATCTGATAATTTTTTAATTCGCTAAGAACCTCCATCACATGTTGATCTATATCATTTAAAGTAACCAAGTGATCGCCAACTGGAGCGTAAGTAATAAGTTTTTTTTGAGTATCCAAGCCAAATTCCGCAAAAAAATTTTCTTTTGATTTCGTAGGACCTTTTATATATTTGTCATAATGCGGATTTCCAGTAACAACAATTTTCTCTTTTGGATATTTATACATTTCCAAAACCTCTTTTTTAACCTCTTTGGAACCCACCAAAAGCTTGTCTGGCAAAACGCGCAAAATTCTTTGCGTGGTATTGTCCCAAGAACGCAACATTGCAATAATCGGAATATTTGCGTCCCGAGCATCGTGAAGCAGGCTCACATCGTTCTCATTTTGGGGATCGGTGAAAAATATAGCATCGGGTTTGTTTTTTGCAATCAAATCTTTAAAAAACCTTTTTGGGGAAAATTTCTGATCCAGGAATCTTACAATTGTTCTTACCCAAAAAAACTTTCCTATGAAACCCGACAACATTGCAAAAACAAAATAAAAAAACTTTTTGTCGTTGTAATATTTGTATTTAGTTTTGAGCTTTGCAGTTCCAGTGCCAAATAAAAAAATACCCAGTTTTTTAAAAAGCAAACCGCGCCAATTTTTCGAGGCTTGATATGCTGGAACACCCTCTACTTCAATGTTTGGGCCGTCAAAATTTGCTTTAAAAAAGTTTTTTTTATAATCCGGAGTAACCAAAACTACTCGCGCAGATTCCGCAAGACGCGAAAGAACGCCCGCAGACAAAATATTTCTCGAAATATGCGGGTGAAAACTAGTTACAAATATCGTCTTCATTTGTTTAATTTATTATATAGTATATAACAATCGTATGTCAGTTTTATTTTCACTCATAAAAAAACCTGCAAAATTTGCCGTAAGAACCTATTATAAAGCAGTAAACTCAAAACCGCTATGGCTTACGCTCAACAAAGAAGCAATAAGCTTTCAAAAAAAAACACCTGCCATGCTCGGTGCAATAGAAAAACACATTGCTGACAATCTCAAAAAAGACGGCATTTCCTATATCCACTTGGATGAACTTTTTCCGAATCAAAAAAAGTTTGGGGAACTCTTATCGTACGCTAAAAAAATAGAGGAAAACGCGTCCGTTAAAACTGGCAAAAAATTTCTTGAATTTTATTTTGATGACCATCCGGTGCTAGATTTTAAAAATCCGTTCGTAAAAATGGCCCTTGAAGATAAAATCTTGGGTGTAATAAATTCATATATGGGAATGTTTTCTAAATTTTATATGTTTACTCTCAACAAAACAATGCCTGTAGAAGAAAATTTCAAAGAAACACAATCCCAAAGATGGCACCGCGACCCAGAAGACAGAAAAATGGTAAAGGTTTTCATTTATTTTAACGATGTTGATGAAAATTCAGGCCCATTTATATATGTAAAGGGGTCCCACGTTGAAGGAAGATACGGTAGTCTTTTTCCCCCGGAACCGCCGCGAGGATCATTACCACCAGCAGAAGAAATAAAAAAATTAATACCACAAAAAGATATTTTGGTATGCACAGCACCGGCTGGAACAATAATTTTTTGTGATACAAGAGGAATACATAAAGGAGGTTATGCTACTCAAAAACACCGCGTGATGTCCACCTTTTATTACTCGTCACGCGCCTCACAATGGCCCTTGCGCTACCAATATCCGGAAAATTTTAAAGAAAAACTGGCGGCTTTGAATCCTTCTCATGCCCAACGCTACGCCCTGGATAACTTTTATCGTATTGGC
>JBBTVJ010000022.1:0-1474 GCA_038063295.1 Patescibacteria group bacterium
GGATGTTGATGTGCTTTTGGACGAAGCAGAAAAAAGAATTTTTGCCATAGCTCAGCATTCTTTGGTAAAAGGCTTTGCTCCGATAGGATCAGTTTTAGGGGAAGCGTGGGAAAGAATCGATAATCTTCACAAAGGAGAAGGATCATTGCGAGGAGTGCCTACGGGATTTAAAGAACTAGATAGCATGCTTTCCGGACTTCAAAAATCTGACCTTGTGGTTTTGGCTGCGCGTCCTTCTTTGGGAAAAACATCTTTTGCAATGGACATAGCGCGGCACGTGGCAATTAAAGAAAAAATTCCAGTAGGAATTTTTTCTTTAGAAATGTCTACCGATCAGCTGATAGATAGAATTATTGCCGCAGAAGCGTATGTAAACCTTTGGAATTTGCGTACCGGGAGACTGTCGCAAGAAAACGGAGATTTTGAAAGAATCAATGATGCTTTAGGCGCGCTTCAAGTAGCGCCTTTATATATAGACGATCAGCCGTCGCTTAATATTTTGCAAATGCGCGCAAAAGCCAGACGCTTGCAAGCTGAAAAAGGCTTGGGGCTTTTGATAGTAGATTATTTGCAGCTTATGGTGCCAAAGACATCTTCTGACAATATGGTTCAGCAAATTACGGAAATTTCGCGATCTTTAAAAATGCTTTCAAAAGAGCTTGCGGTACCGGTCCTTGCGATATCCCAACTAAATCGAGCAGTTGAGCACAGAACCGATAAAAAACCTCAGCTTGCCGATCTTCGCGAATCGGGCGCCATAGAACAGGATGCGGATGTAGTGATGTTTATTTATCGGGAAGATAAAGCAAAAGACAACACAGATCGCAAGAACCAGGCAGATATAATTATAGCAAAACACAGGAACGGTCCGGTGGGAAAGGTGCCGCTTTATTTTAACGAAGAATTCGCGAGTTTTACAAGCCTAGAAAAGTACTCTTAACCTCATCCAAAAAAAGAGTAGTCCCCTCCTTTACAAGGAGGGGTTTTTGGAGGTATACTTACTTCCATGAAATTAGCTATCATCGAAACCGGCGGAAAGCAGTACTTAATAAAACCGGGAGATAAGATCTCGGTTGAGAAGTTAAATATTAAGGATGAGAAGTTAGACTTTGATAAGGTTCTTTTACTTTCTAGCGAAACTGGCACGGAAATCGGCAAACCTTATCTTTTGGGCAAAAAAATACCTGCTGAAATTTTAGAGCATAAAAGACTTTCTAAAATTACTGTTTTGCGCTATCACTCAAAAACCCGCTACCGCAAAAAGAAAGGGCACAGACAACACATTAGTGTTGTGAAAATTTCTAATTTCCTGCCTGCCGGCAGGCAGGCTAATGCCTAACGGCTTATTAACTGAAGCACCGTTCCTAACATTGCAAAAACCGCAGACAAAACCCAAAAGCGCATTGTGACTTTTTCTGCAGGCCACCCCAAAGCTTCGAAATGATGATGAATTGGAGCAACTAAAAAAACTTTG
>JBBTVJ010000023.1:0-5129 GCA_038063295.1 Patescibacteria group bacterium
CGTCCACCCCGGTGGAACCTATATACATCCCGGGGCGCTTGCGCACAGGATCTAATCCCTCAAGCACCATTATGGCTTCAGCGGTATATTCGGAACCCCCTCCCTCTTTTTTGAGGTTTATTTTCTTCGTTTTTTTAGGCATAAATTTAATTTAAATCTATGTGTTTAATATTAGCATAAATTAACCAATTATGCTATGGATTAAATGTCCTTGAAAACAGAAAAATGAACAAAAAAACAGGAGGTTCTATGAGCACAGAAACCATCGGCAGAGAAGAATTCGAAAAAATGCTGCAATTCAAAATGTCGCCAGAAAATTTAAAACTGGTAAAGAAAGCGTACAGAATGTCAAAGTATGGTCACAAAGGCCAAGAAAGACAAAGCGGCGAAAGATACTTTGAGCATCCAAAAACAATGGCACTAATTCTTATAAATGAATTCCAAATTTACGATCACGAAATGATAATTGCCGCACTTTTGCACGATGGCGTTGAAGACTCTTTTATTTTTGGTACCGGAAATGAAGCTTTTGACGAAATAGAAAAGGAATTCGGCAAAAGACCCGCTCAATTTGTTGCTCTTTTGACAAAGGCTCGCTGTGAAGAAAATCAAAAATCCCAACGCGACTGCGGCTATTACAACGCTCTTTATGATGGGCCCGCTGAAGCTAAAGTTTTAAAACTAGTGGATAGAATCCATAACCTGCGAACTCTTAAGGACTGTGATATAAAAAAGCAAGAAAGGCAGCTTCTGGAAACTAGCATGTGCGTCTGGCGTATAGCGGAAAGCATAGCCAAAGAATGTCCAGATGTTTTTTCTGCATTCTCGCAAGAGTATCAAGATGCCAAAGCGCACTTTGATTCGTTAAGATCCACAAGATCTTTTTCAAATATTTAAAAAAATAAAAATCTCGAGCCAAACTCGGGATTTTAATTTATCCACAGTCGTGCCATAAGACGCGGTTTTTATTTTCCAAAACATTCCAACATTCTTAAGAATGTTGGAATGTTTTCTAACTCTCTTTCCATTCATCAATGATGTTTATTGAACGAATATGATCGCTTCGGCTGCGGACTCTTAGCTTTTTTATATCCTTCGCCCACTTTGAGCCATTCCAATATTCCAAATTATCAAAATTAGTTTTGTACAGCGCTTTTTCGGCATATACCGTGCCAATGTATAAATATTTTTTTTGGGCTTCAAGTGCGGCCCGTGCCGCATCTATCATCAAATACATCCCCAACGATTGATATACCAAGGATATGTCGTAAAACGAAAACCAAAAATGTGTCATTTCTTTATCCGATACCAAAAAAACATAAGCTCGTGGAATTTTATTCTCTTTATAAACCGCGATGTCTGAAATAATTCCAGAATTTAGTAAAAATAAAAGCCTTTCTCTGGGCATGATTTTTTTGCCGTGACGCACTGAAAAATATTCGGTGCAAAATGAAATAAAATTTTCACCTTGTGTGTTAAACTTTGAAAGCGGAATTGTTTCTTTTTCAAATTTACCGTCGAATCTTTTTACTATTCTTCTGTTTTCACTATTGAGAGTAAAATTTTTAATATTTATCCTGGCGCTCCGCGCCATATAAAAAATATTTTTTATATTTAAATTAGCGGAGTACGGCAAATATCCTTTTTGATAAATATCGCAAAGCCTATCCCCCCTTTCTAATTCCGCATAGTTGCAATACCCAAAAGAATAACTGTCATACGAATGCCCGAACTCGCTGTTGAATATGCGCATACATTATATATTACACCGGAAAATAAAAAATCCATCCTCATCGGATGGATTTTTTAGTGTGGAGCCAAGGGGAATTGAACCCCTCTACCCGAGTGACAACAACGAGTCCCTCACCAAAGGTGGCCCCTCAAGCTCCACGGAGCTATCCTATCAAAATTGAATACAAAAAGAAAACCCGAGATTTTAATCCCGGATTTTCAGGGTACGATTGAACTCGTTGTTGTCTATTTCAGACTAGCAAACCAGCAAATACTGTCAATAGCCATTGGGGATATTACATTATATTCGCCTATTCGCGCGAATTAGAGATTGTATTTCATCGCAATTCAGCGTTAAATTGTTTGGCGGTTTCTGAATAAATTTTATTTTGAATTGCATCGATTTCTTCGGAAATTAATGTTCTATCTGGACTTCTATATATAATTCTATAAGTATAGCTGATCTTGCCTTCTCCAAATTTTTCTGGATTTTCGTATTTATCCAAAAGCTCTACCTCCTCAATCAAATCACCTCCCAAATCGCGTATCAAATCAAAATAATTGTTGGGCACGAAGTTTTTATCCACCACAAAAGATATATCGCGCGTGGCAGGCGGATATTTGCTTACCGGAATGAATTTATTGCCAAGTTTTAATTGTTTTTTTACCCTTGAGTCTTCCGACCACAGAAGGCGGATATCCGGTAACTCCATGGAAGCTATCGCCAAGCGCTCCAAGCCAAATCCGAATGCCCACCCATTGTAATCGGTAACTCCAAAATTTGATAAAACGCTCTTTCTTGGAAGTCCAGATCCTACTATCTCTATCCACTGGTTATTAATTTCGGCTTCCATTTCTATACTCGGGTCTGTATATGGAAAAGTGTGTTCGTAAAAACGAAAATTTACATCCCCAAAAATATTTTTGGCGATTTCTGAAAGCGTGTTTTTTAAATCTTCAAGTGTTACGGTTTGTTTACTGTCCGGCGCGAGATACAATCCTCCGATTTGATGAAACACATTCATGTGCCGGCGATCTATTTCATCCTTGCGGTAAACCTTTCCGTAGCAAATCGCTCCAAAAGATTCATTATTTTTGATGCGCTTTTTTATAGCTGGGTGATTTAAGTAATAATACCAAAATACTGTATCATGCGTCCGAAGCACATACTCTTCATTAATATAGTAGGTATCTGATTTGCTGCGCGCTGGGTGCCCAGGAGGCATATTGAACAAATCGAAAAGAATATGGGTAGAAATAATTTCCGGTATTTTTATAACATCAAATCCACTGAGACTTTTTACTTTTATAGTGCGATCAACAATCTCTTTTATGGGACTCTCTTCTTTTCTCGACAAATCCGGCATATTCAAAAACCGGAGCCTCCTTTTGGCTTCTGCATCGTCTCTCTTTTCTAGATTCTTTTTTAACTCCGCTTCTTCCGGAGAGTTAATTTCTATAATCATTGGATTATCCTTTTTATCACCACTAACGGTTTACACTTTTCAATAATAAAGTCCAAATTATTTTCTTCAACTATACCTTCTTCAATAACATTTGGATTTTCTCGAACACGTTCCGACGCAGCATGTATTGTTTTGTCATCTCCAACATATAAAATCACATGCCCAATGCCTTGCGGGAATTTTTTATTATAAAAACCCTGTGTGCCGCGCAAAAATAGCAAATCTCCCGGCTCAATATTTTCTAGCGCAACTTCAGTGCCTGCCTCCGCCTGCAAAATAGTGCTACGAGGCAAATCCACCCCAACTTGTTTGAAAATATATTGAGTAAATAGCGAGCAATCAAAAAAATTTGGCGTATCGGCCATGGTTGCGCCATATTTATATGGCTTTCCAAGCAAACTTTTGGCAATTGGAATTAGCTTTGAAATTTTATCTTCCATAAAATCATGTTACAATATAACCATGCCGAAACGAAATTTATTCAAGTATTTCGGAAAAAACATAATAATAGTTGTAAGCCTAGTTCTCATTTGGAGAGGCATTTGGTACGGCCTTGATTTTCTTGATAAAAACATATTTAGCACGCATATCTACACGGCCCTGGGCGGCTTTATACTCGGAATTTTGCTTTTGTATCTTCCGGATAAAGACTTAAAAGAAATAGAGAAATTGTAACTCGTAAATAAAAATCTAGTTGCAATAGTGGAGGTGGTCAAATGAATAAAAATGCTCGAAATTCTATCGTGCGGTTTTTCACCGTAGCAATCTGCATATCGCTTGGGGTTTTATCTGACATTGTGTTTATTGAAATAATTGGCGGAATAACAATTATTGCTTTTCTTTTTTTTATAGTTTTTATAGTTAACTTGATACAATTTTTTACATAAAAATTTTCACGCCCCGATAGCTATCGGGGCGTGATTATTATAAAATTGAGAATTTCTTTTAATTACTTTCCCAACTACAGTCAACACACCGTGTTTTCTTTGAATGACCGCGTTTACACAACTTCTCTAACTCTGCAAGCCTTGAACCTAACTTTTCAATTTTTCTATGCAACTGTTCTTGTTTTTTTAAAATCGCCTGGGTTTCACTTCTAATCTGCGTTTGAGTAAGCATGGTTATCCTCCTTTCCAAAAATAGTCTATCACATTGACACCGAAAGTCAATAGTGATATAGTGGAGCAGGAAAGGAGGTAATTTTATTATGAGCAAAGATTACAGAATTCCAGATTTTGGTTTTACTCCGCACCCGAATTTAAGCGATGAAATAAACAAAAACATCGCCCAAAGCGAGGTGAATGGTGGGTATTTTTTAAGAGATGTTTTGGAAGGAAAAAAATTTGAGATTGAAACTCAAAATACACGCTACACTTTGGAGAAAAAAGATGGAAAGATTTTTTTATCTGGCAATCCAAAATTCTGCCACAATCCTACGGAAGTACGTATAAAAGGCTCTACATGGGGCGGAAGTATGCTGAAAATGGATTTTATCGGCATAGGAATGCACCTTGAGTTTGTATTGCCAAATCATGAAACAATAACAACTACACAAATCAAGGCAATCCGAGAACTTCAGCCAAAATCTCAAATTTCATAAACAAAAAGCCCTGCGCCGAATAGTGCAAGGCTTTTTATTTGCTAAATCGGAAAAATAAGGTTACAATTTTTTAATACCGCGGGGTAGACCAGCTTTCGCTAAAGCTACGGCATGGCGCAGGAAGTGGTATCTCGCACGAACAATTTATTACCGCGGGGTAGAGAAGCGGTATCTCGCAAGGCTCATAACCTTGAGACGCGGGTTCAATTCCCGCCCCCGCTACATATAAAAATCAAGAACCAGCTTTTGCTGGTTTTTGATTTTTATTCTGGATAGTAGAAGCGGGAATTGAAGGCAACTCGAGCGCTGCCGGGGGCAGATGAAGCGAGAGT
>JBBTVJ010000024.1:0-1652 GCA_038063295.1 Patescibacteria group bacterium
GCAATGAATTGTCTTTAAAATGGGCATTCATTTTTCCTTCCAATATTTTTTCTGATAAATTAATTTTTCCTTGAGCTTGCCTATGGGCTTCCTCTTTGAAAATTGACTCTGCTTCTTTTTTAGCATCTTCCGGAACTTTATCTTGGCTTATATAAATTGGCTTCATTCCGGCTATATGAAGAGCGATATCGTGCGCCAAACTTTGAAATTTATCGGTACGAGCAACAAAGTCTGTTTCGCATCTTAGTTCTAAAAGCACTCCCACTTTTTTATTGCCATGTATATACGCTTCCACAACTCCGGACCCAGTACTCCTGCCTATCTTTTTTTCAGCAAGTGCCTCCGAAGATTTTTTAAGCTTCAAAATAGCTTTTTCTATATCGCCACCCGTTTCTTCCAAAGCTTTTTTACAAAGCGCTATGGAACTGTGAGTTATTTCGCGCAACTTTTTTATACTATCCATGACTATTTAGTATTTGTTAGCTTTACTTGTGATACCGCAGCTTCTTCGCGCGGGAGCTTTCTTCCTTCATCGTAAGATTTTTGGAGGCGCTCCAAAACCAGCGAAACTGCTTTTTTGGAATTGTGATTGAGGGGAATGGGATATTTTATATTTTCCGGACTAAAATCAATGTTCATCAGCGCTATAATTGGGATATTTTTCTTTTGAGCTTCAAAAAAAGCGGTTTGTTCCTGCCTTGGGTCTACTATAATCAAAGTGTCAGGAATAGATTTTAAATTTCTCAATCCTTCGAACATGTTGCGCAATTTGCCCAATTTAAATTTCATTAGCATCTTTTCCTTTTTTGTATATTTATCAAAACCGCCGCTTTTTTCTTCTTCTTCAAGCTTATGTAAAAAAGCAACTCTTCCGCTTAAAATCTTAAAATTAGTAAGAGTGCCTCCCAACCACCTATCAGAAACATATGGCATACTAAGAAAAACCCCCATATCTTTTACGTAATTTTGGATGTTGGGTTTTGTTCCTACAATAAGCAAGGTTTTATTTTCTTTGCCTAAATTTTTTAGAAATTCACAAGCCTCGTTTATCTTTTTTTCAGAAATTTCAAGGTCAATAATTTCTATATTGTTTCTCATTCCAAATACAAAATCGCGCATTTTAGGATGCCGCCTAGCACGGGAGTATCCGATATAAGCGCCAGCTTCAAATAACTCCTTAATAAAACTATTGTTTTTAGCTTCTGCGATTTCTGTCATTAAAATAAAGTATACAGCAAAACCATTGAAAACGCAAGAAGCTTATGTTAAGATAAATCAAATGAAACAAGGAATACATCCAGAATACCATAAAGCAAAAATACGATGCGCCTGTGGCGCAACCTACGAAGTCGGTTCCACAAAAAAACTGATGGAAGTGGAAATCTGTTCTTTGTGCCACCCATTTTATACAGGCAAAGAGAAATTGATAGATGCTGCGGGTCGTGTTGAAAAATTCAAAAGAAAATTGGCAAAAAAATCCAAATGAACGGAAAAGTAAAATCAAAACTAGAACAAATTCTAAAAGAATATGAGGAACTGGAAATGGGAGTCGCTGAAAGTTTTAAGTGGCCTAGGGAAAAAATTGCTCGTTTCGGAGAACTCTCCAAAATAAAAGTTCTTTTTGATGAATATCAAAAATCTGAAGGAGAAGC
>JBBTVJ010000025.1:0-10791 GCA_038063295.1 Patescibacteria group bacterium
CAGACTCATCCCCCCCTATGCCAACAACCAGTATATCACCCAATGCTTTGCAGTCTTCAAAAAAAAGGACATGCCCGGCGTGAGTTAAATCAAAAACACCGGCACAAAAAACAATTTTTTTGTCTTTATATTTATTTCTGATTTCTTTAAGTTCTTCGTAGTTTTGCAGAATCATTTGTACAATTATAACTCTATTTTGAGCTTTTTTGTTTTTTACAGTATTAAAAGTTTACTTTATCCGAACATCGTGTTAAAAATTATATTATGGATTTAAATCATTTATCGGTAAAAGATTTCTCAGAAATTTTTGGAGTATCAAGCGAAAAAATTTCCGAAGATATTAAAGAATTAATTAACAAATCCAACTTTTCATATTACCGCCTTGATTTTGCCGGAATCAAGGAAGTTATCTTAAAAATTCTCAAAAGAATAGATTCCCCAGATCTTGGAATTGCCGGCGCTCAGGGGAAAGAAAGATGGGTGAGGGGTTGGCAAGAAAATCTCGATAACTTTATTAAAAGCGGTTACGATATTAACGAACTAGTTCCGAAGTTTATAAGGCCAAATCAGCCAATAAGGTTGTTTGGGGATTATGTAGTGCCTCTTAACTCCGAATTCGAACTGAATTTTTACAAAATATTTAGATCGTGGATATTTAGCGAATATTTGTTCGGGTTTGATACGATTTATGAATTTGGTTGTGGGACGGGTTTTAACTTGGTTGAGTTAGCTAAACTTTATCCCGAAAAAAAACTTCACGGCCTTGAATGGGTTTCGCCTTCAGTTGAAATTTTGCGCCTTCTTCGCGAAAAATGTGGTTACAATATTACCGGTCATTTATTCGATATGTTTTCGCCGGATAAAAATTTGGAAGTTACTCCCACAAGCGCGTTTCTTGCGATTGGTGCTTTGGAACAGATAGGAAAAAACTTTGAACCTTTTTTGGAATTTGTTTTAGAAAAAAGGCCCGCGATATTTGTGCATGTGGATTCTATTACGGAGTTGTACGGTGAAAACAACTTGAGCGACTACTTAGCGCTGAAACACGACATTAAAAGGAATTATCTCCAGGGTTACCTTACGCGCTTGCGCGAATTAGAAAAAGAAGGGCGAGTTGAAATAATGAAGGTTCAGAAGGTGTCTTGCGGAGGGCTTTACCACGACGGATACTCGTATATTATCTGGAAACCTAAATAAAGAAAAAGTTATGAATTTGGAAATAAAAGGCAAATACGCTTTGGTTACAGGAGGAAGTCACGGAATCGGACGCGCAGTCGCACTTGCACTTGCTGGTGAAGGTGTAAATGTTGCTATTTGCGCCCGCAAGCCGGATGCGGTTCAAAAAGTTGTTGGGGAAATAGAGAATTTTGGAGTAAAAGCTTTGGGTATTTCTGCCGATGTTGCCGTTTCTGCCGATATTAAACGTGTAATGGATACGATAATATCTAAATGGGGCACGGTTCATATTTTGATAAACAACGTTGGTGGAGGGGGTCGCTGGGGACAACCGCTAGTTGAGAATACGGAAGAAAAAGTATGGTTTGAGGTTTTTGAAAAAAATGCCGGGGCGGCCATCAGGTTTACTAACTGGGCAATTCCTTTTATGCGGCGGCAAAAATGGGGAAGGGTTGTAACGATTACTTCAATTTACGGCAGAGAGGGCGGAGGTAGGCCGTGGTTTAATGCCGCTAAAGCCTACGAAACCAGCATGATGAAAACCTTAGGAATGATGAAAGAATATGCAAGGGACGGTATTACGTTCAATAGTGTTGCTACGGGTGGAGTCATGATTCCCGACACGGGTTGGGAAAAAGAAGCTAAAGAAAACCCAGAAAAGTTTAAAGAAACCATGGATCGCGAGTATCCATTAGGCAGGCTTGGTACACCAGAAGAAGTGGCGAGTGTAGTCGCGTTTTTATGTTCGGAAAAAGCTAGTCTAGTAAATGGCGCTTCAATTGCGGTGGACGGCGGACAAGGGAGAAGTTTTTAATTACTTGAAAATATAAGTGGTGAGCCGTAGTTTTATTGTGTATGAAAAATAAATTGTTTCGTATAGTAATAACCGGAGCGCCGGGGGCAGGAAAAACAACTACAGTTGATGTTTTAAGACAGGAATTGAGCCATTTGGTGGTTTGCGCCCCAGAGGTGGCAACACCACTTATGACACATCTTGGTATTAAACCAGAAGTAATTGGGAGGGATTTTGTAATTCAGCCTAAATTTCAAGAAGAAATGTACAAAATACAAAAGTCGCTTGAGGATATCTCAGAAAAGTTTGCTATATATTCCGGGAAAAAAGCGATTTTGTTTGATAAATCACGAATAGAAATGGCGGCTCATATCTTGTACGACAAAATTTCCGTAGCAGAAGGAAAAAATATTTACAAAAAAGTTTTTGGCTTTAGCGTTGAGGATGTTTACAAAGATTATGATTTGGTTTTGTTTTTGGAATTGCCCAAAGAAGAAATTTATCACAAGATTATCTCGAATAATCCAGCAAGGGCCGGGCTGCAATATGAAGAGTCCAAAATGCTTGGAGATAGGGTAAAGGAGATTTGGAAAAATCATCCGAATTTTAAAGTTATTTCTTCGTACGAAGATTGGAATGAAAAACTCAAAAAAATCCACGATACTATAACAGATTTTTTAAAAAATAACCCCGCCTAGGCGGGGTTATTATTATGGTTTTAGAATGTCAAGCAGTATTTCATGCAAAAAACCATTGCTTATAACGTGTCCGTTTATTTTTCCTTTGGAATAATCCAGTTTGTCTCCCCGGGGGTCTGTAGCTTTTCCGCCCGCTTCCTCAACAATTAACTGCATTGCGGGGGTTTCCCAAATCTGTTTTGCTGAGGTAATTGATGCCACAACTTCGCCAGAGGCAATAAGCCCTCCAAAATAAGCGGCGGAGGCGCATTGTACCCAATGCGCGCCAAAATCTTCAAGAATTTTATGCGTTTTGGGAAAATGCGACGGGTAAAAATGTGCAGCTACAAGCGTACCTTTTAAATCTTTTTTTTCTGACACTGCAACTTTTGTGTTTTCCAAAAAACTGCCTTTTCCGCGCGTCGCGTGCCACATTCGGTCCAAGAACGGATCATGGATTATAGATTCTATTGGTTCCAAGTTTTTTAAAACAGATATGCAAAAAGTTGAGATTGGTATTCCGTGAGAAAACGGTATTGTACCGTCCACGGGGTCGCATATGAGTACATATTCTGATTTTGGATCAAAAAGCTGTTCGCCTTCCTCGCTCGCGATTTGTATGTGAGGAAAGTCTTTACGGATTGACTCGACAACTAAATCATCCACTGTTTTATCTGTAACAGTAAGCGGGGTGCCGTCCGCTTTCCACTCTTTTTTCATTTTCAAAGAAAAATTTGTTTTAATAACTTCTCCAGCCCTTGATGCCAACATGCAAAGATACGTAAAATTAGGATAATGTTTTTTCAAAGTTCACCTCTTGTTTTTTTTGAGAAACCCTGCTAAGCTTAGCACGGACTTGAAAATTTGTCAAAAAAGGAGTTTGCACAATGCTATCTGTTGAAAAAACAAAGTTGAAAAACGTGTTGGTTTTCAAGCATTTTTGTTTTGAGGATCACAGAGGGACTTATGAGGTTTTATATAATGAAGAGGAGTACTCCGAGGCGATTAAAAAAGAAACTGGATGGAAACCTAAATGGCGGGAAGACAATATTGCAAAGTCTTCCAAAAATGTTTTGCGCGGATTTCATGGGGATAACAGAACTTGGAAATTTGTAACGTGTCTTAGGGGAAAATTTTATATTGTGGTTTTAAATTACGATTCAAAATCAGAACAATTCGGCCAGTGGCAGAGTTTTGTTCTAAGCGAACAAAATAAAATACAAGTTTTAATTCCTCCCAAATATGGTCATGCTTACAAAGTGATGAGTGACAAGGCAATGTTCCACTACAAACAATCACAAATTTATCAAGGAATGCGCAAGCAGTTTACTGTGCGGCGCAACGATCCGCGATTCAATGTGTGGTGGCCATCTGATAATCCGATTATGTCAAGAAGAGACGAAATGGGCGAGGTGGTCGATGAATAACAGAGCCGATTTTTTTTGCGAAAAAAAAGTGCTGGTTACGGGCGGCGCAGGCTTTGTGGGCACAAATCTGGTTAAAAAACTTGTAGAACTTAAAGCCAATGTGCGGGCAACTTTTTATAGAAAATTTCCGCAATATGAACACAAAAATATAGAATATGTTTTTACCAATCTCAAAGATAGCAGTTATGTAAAAGACGCGGTGCGCGACATGGATTATGTGTTTATGTGCGCCGCGGTTACTTCTGGCGCCGCTGTTATAGATAAAGATCCTTTGATTCACGTTCATCCAAACACAGAAATGAATTCTATGGTACTTGATGAGGCACACAAAGCTGGAGTGAAAAAGTTTCTTTTTATTTCTTCTACTGTGGTTTATCCAGAAACAGATCATCCGGTGTGCGAAGATGATATGGAATATGGCAATTTTTTTCATAAGTACTTTTTTGCTGGTTGGATGAAGCAGTATAGTGAGGTAATGTGCAAAATGCACAGCATGATTAAAAACCCGATGCCTGTTATTGTTGTACGCCCGGCAAATTTATACGGTGAGTACGATGATTTTGATTGGGAAACATCGCATATGCCACCCGCTCAAATTCGCAAGGTTGTAGAACGTCACAATCCAATTACAGTTTGGGGTGACGGCAACGATGTAAAAGATCTTTTGTATGTTGGAGATTTTGTGGATGGAATGCTTTTGGCGATGGAAAAAATTCAAAATTTTGAAATTTTAAACATCGCAAGCGGAGTATCGGTTACCACCATGGATGTTTTACAAACCGCACTTCAAATAGAAGGATACAGCCCGGAAATTGTTTTTGATGCGTCAAAACCATCTATGATTCCAAAAAGGCTTATCGATACATCAAAAGCCGAAAAACTCATCGGTTTTAAAGCTCAAACGTCTCTTTACGACGGAATGAAAGCAACAATGGAATGGTATAAAAAAGTAAAAACGCAAGAGAGTTGATTTTTTTTAAAAACCTGTTACATTTATAACAGGTTTTTTGATAGGTGAAAAATGAAAATAGGCCTTATGCAAGTCAACAATAGTTTTGGCGAAAGAGGAAAGGAAGACTGTTATTTGCCGAATTCTGTGGGTTGCCTGGTAGCATACGCGGTTGAGCAGTTGCCGAAGCCAGAGATGTTTGATTTCATGCTCGACAAAATTATATATAAAAGAATGCCGGTGGAAGACTCGGCAAATCAGCTCAAAGACGCAGATGCAGTATTTGCCAGCCTTTATGTTTGGAATAAAAACATGACTTATGATATTTTGCGGAGACTAAAAGAAAGAAATCCCAACGTAATCACTGTGGTGGGTGGTCCTCAGGTGGAGGGCCCGATACCAAATGATCCTACAAGAACAAAACGGTTTATGAATATTCATCCTTACATTGACATTGCATGTCATTTAGAAGGAGAAGTTGCGTTTACAGAAATTTTGAAGAATATGAGTGGCGATTGGAGCAATGTACCTTCTATTAGCTATCGTACTGAAAAAAAAGAAATAAAAACAAATCCTTTGGCACCAAGACTGCTTCCAAATTTTCATGATTTTGTTTTTAAAGAAGATGTTTTAATGCTTCCTTCCCCGTATCTTAATGGGATTTTTGATCCTTTGATGAAAGCAAATCCTAATCAAAAATGGTTGATTTTGTACGAAACCGATCGGGGGTGTCCATTTAAATGCAATTTTTGCGATTGGGGTGGATTGGTGGCAAGCAAGGTTTTTAAAATTTATCGAGAACGAAACTACAAAGAACTTGAATGGGCTGCACAACATGGAATTGAATTTATTTTTTGTGCGAATGCAAATATGTTTATTTTTGACCGTGATGTTGAAATTGCAGAGTACGCGGCAAAAATCAAAGCAAAATTTGGATATCCAAAATCACTTTCTGTGCAGAATGCTAAAAATGCCGCAGAACGCGTGTTTAAAGGGCAATATATTCTTGCAAAAGCTGGACTCAACAAAGGCGTTACATTATCATTTCAGTCCAAAGATCCGCAAGTTTTGGAGAACATTGAACGGGATAATATATCTTTGGAAGATTATCAACGATTACAGAAAGCTTTTGCTAAAGAAAGGATAGAAACTTACAGCGACATGATAATTGGGCTTGCCGGAGAATCGTATGATTCTTTTGCAAATGGCATATCCGACACCATTGCTGACGGTCAGCACAATAGAATCCAATTTAGCGAACTTTCTGATCAACCAGGCGCAGGGATGTCTGATCCAGAGTATCACAAAAAACATGGAATTGTTACTCAAAAAGTTAGAGCTACAACATATCATGGAAGTGTATACGAACCGGATTGGGAAATTCCAGAAGACGAAGAACTTGTGATTGCGACCAATACCATGCCCCCGGAAAATTGGGTGCGAGCCAGGGCTTTTGCATTTATGACGTCACTTTTGCATTTTGACAAAGTTTTACAAATTCCACTAATTGTAGCAAAAGAAACATGCAACGTAACTTATAGAGAACTTATTGAACTTTTTTCTGAGTGTAATTCTCTAAAATATTCTGTGATTTGCGAAATCAAAAACTTTTTCTTGGAAAAAGCGCGATCTATTCAACGCGGTGAAGTTAAGGATTGTACTGGTCCTGATAGATTGGATATCTGGTGGCGGGCGGACGAATTTGTTTTTATCAATCTTGTCCGTGATGGAAAAATTGATGATTTTTACAATGAGGCGGAAGCAGTAATGCTGGAATTCTTGGATGGCAAACACCCAAATATAAAAAATATTCTGCAGGAGGTGATTTTGCTAAACAAATGTTTGATAAAACAGCTGTTCTTTAAAGACGATGCGGTAGTAGTATTATCGCACAATGTTTTAGAATTTGTGGAATCTGTTAAGGTTTTGGAGAAAATAGAACTTAAAAATGAGAGTTGTATATACAGAATAAATAGAACCTCCGAAAGCTGGGTTGACTGGAATGATTGGATGAAAGAAGTGGTTTGGTATGGCAACAAAAAGGGGGCTTATTTATACAATAACGTTAAAAACGAAACAGGAGGACACCACTGATGAATTTCAAAGGAAAGAAAGTGTTGGTAGCTGGGGGTACTGGGCTTATTGGTACCCCTTTGGTTAAGATGCTCATTGAAAAAGAGGATGCCAACGTGCGGATTGCGTCTTTGGACGATAAATCTCGCGCACATCCAAAAGCAGAATTTTTTAAACTCGATCTGACAAAATACGTAAACTGCATGGTTGCTTGCAGTGGGGTGGATTTTGTTTTCAATCTTTTGTGCCTCAAAGGTTCTCCTAAGTTTATGAAAGAACATCCAGCCACAGCTTTTGATGTAAATACTGATTTAGAAAACAATATGATACGAGCCGCTCATCAGTGGGGAATAAAAAACTATTTTCTTACCAGTTCCATAGGTGTTTATCCGGCGGCGGAAGTTTTTTTTGAAGACGATGCGGTAAACGAAAAATTTCCGTCAAAAAACGATATGGCTGCTGGTTTTGCAAAATGTGTGGCAGAAGTTCAGGCTCGGCATTACATGGCTGAGTATGGCATGGTAATTTCAATTGTGCGTCCGGCAAATACTTACGGACCGCTTGACGATTTTGATTCAGAAAAAGCGATGGTTGTCCCGTCCTTTATTAGGCGGGCTCTGGGCGGAGAAAATCCGTTTATGGCTCGTGGCGCTTCTGTAATTAGAGACGTGATTTACTGCGAAGATGTGGCAAGAGGCATGCTTCATATCGCAAAACTTGAAGAAACAAGGCCCGTAAATTTGGGCAGCGGAATAGGATACAAGCTTTCGGAAATTTTGGATGCAGTCATTGAAAATCTTGAAGAAAAGCCTGAAATAGTACGGGAAGATTCCGGATTAGGAGATAAGCAAAGAGTTTTGGATATCTCTCGCGCGAAATCTTTAGGCTGGAGTCCGAAAATTTCTTTGAAAGAAGGAATCAAAAAAACAATGGATTGGTACAAAAATCAAAAAAAGTAAAACAAAATCCTCGATGGACAATCGAGGATTTTTTTTCTACGCTTAAGAAATGTTTAAATGGCTGAAATTTAAATTCGCGATGATTTTTGGAGTTCCGTACTTTGGGTCAATAATGGCGGCGCGCATGGGGAGAATGGTGAGGCATGGATATATGAGTAAGTTGGTGGAGTTGGAGTGCGAAAAAATAAAGAAGCCCTACTTCGCTGAAGCTACGAAGGGCGAGTACTTCGTACTCGAAATCGGTTCGTGGGCTGGGGGTTCGACAATTACTTTTGCCGAGGCGATAAAAAAATTTAATGGCGGCAGGGGAAGGGTTGTGGCGGTGGATGCTTGGCAGAGCTTTCATGGGCCCGCACACATAGAAAAACCAAGTCACGCGATAATGGAAAAAGCGCTAAGAGAAGGCAAAATTTTTGATTTGTTTTTGCACAACATCAAAACCGCTGGCTACGAAAAAACGGTGGAGGTAAAAAAGGGTTGGAGCCGTGATGTGTTGCCAACACTGCAAAAAGACCATTTTGACTTAATTTTTATAGACGGTTCGCATTTTTACGGCGATGTTTTAGAGGATCTTAAAAATTCGGCAGTTTTACTTAAAAATAATGGCGTGATGTGTGGAGATGATTTGGAGTTACAGTTAAATGAGGTCGATCAAGGAAATTTGCTTGAAAATAAAGATAACGATACGCTTTTAGATACGAAATCAGGAAGCAAATATCACCCTGGTGTGACTCTCGCAATCGGCGATTTTTTCGGACAAACAGTTACATGTTGGAAGGGGTTTTGGGCAATGAGGAAAACAACCGAAGGGTGGGAGAAAATTAGGTATAAAGAGATGGATGAGGGGAAAGTGGAAGTGCCAAGGCACTTAAAAAATTAACCTAATTTCTAATTGCTCTAATTGACCTAATCAATAACTAATGACTAATGATCCAAAAATAATAAATAAGTTTAATTTAGAAGAAAGAACAGCTAAGTTTGGTGAAGCAGTTATTAAATTTGCAAATAAAATACCAAAAAATGTTATGACTTCTCCGTTAATTAATCAGTTAGTAAAATCCGGAACGAGTGTTGGGGCTAACTATTGTGAAGCAGACGACGCCGAATCAAAATCTGATTTTAAACATAAAATAGGAATTTGTAAAAAAGAAGCTAGAGAATCCAAACATTGGTTTAGAATGATTTCAGTTGCTGTGCCAGAATTAACAGATGAGTCTAGGATATTGTGGCAGGAGGCAAAAGAATTAAATCTTATTTTTAATGCCATAACCAAAAAATTAAAATAACTTTTTTATTAGATATTTAAAGTTTGGGATTTGATTAGAAATTAGTTCAATTAGATTGATTAGAATAATTTTAACAGATTTATGGTGATTACTCGTACACCATTTAGAATTTCTTTTTTCGGTGGCGGCACTGATTACCCTGTCTGGTTCGAGCGTTATGGAGGAGCTGTTTTAAATACTGCAATAAATAAATATTGCTATATTACCACAAGATATCTTCCTCCGTTTTGGGAATGCAAATATAGGTTACGATACACAACTCCAGAAGAAACAAAAGAAATTCAGCAAATTAAACACCCTTCAATTAGAGAGTGTCTTTTGCATCTTAATTTCAACAAAGGTATAGAAATGCAGCACAATACCGATATCCCCGGCATGTCTGGATTGGGCTCAAGCTCTGCTTTTACAGTCGGTTTTTTAAATTCACTGCACTCTCTTTTAGGCGAAAAGATTTCAAAAGAAAAACTTGCGCAAGAAGCAATACACGTTGAACAGCGTAGAATCGGAGAAAACGTTGGTTCTCAAGATCAAACCATTGCGGCATTCGGGGGTTTTAGAAAAATAGATTTTTTAAATTCCGGCAAAATAAAAGTAGAACAGGTTGCTGTAAACGAATCAAGAAAAAAAGAACTCGAAAAAAATCTTCTACTTTTTTTTATTGGTTTAACTAGAAATGCTTCTTTGATCGCGGGTGAGCAAATAAAAAATATTCCACAAAAAACCGTAGAACTTAGGGCGATGCGAAAAATTGTTGATGATGCGCATACCATTTTAATTGATGAAAAACACTCTTTGGATTCATTTGGTGAATTACTGCATGAAAGCTGGAAAATTAAAAAAACTTTAAGTTCAAAGATTTCAAATCCCATTATTGACGATATTTATGAAGCAGCTTTAAGTGCAGGTGCTTTGGGAGGAAAGGTTTTGGGCGCTGGAGGCGGCGGTTTTATGCTTTTTTACGTTCCAAGAGAATATCAAGCAAAAGTGCGGTCGAAATTATCGGGGCTTTTGGAGGTGCCGTTTGAATTCGAGGAATTGGGCAGCAAAGTAATTTATCAATTACCCGAAAGCAAATGGGGGTATTCACCCTCCAAAAATTTTTAAATTATGAAAACAATTATTCTTTGTGGAGGGATTGGGACTCGCATGAAAGAAGAGACCGAATTTAAGCCAAAACCATTGGTGATGGTGGGAGATAAACCCATCATTCAGCACATTATGAACATTTATTCCCATTTCGGATTTAATGAATTTATTTTGACGTTAGGTTATAAGGGTAAAATGATTAAAGAATATTTTAAAAATGAATCCCATAACTTTAAAATTCATTTATTAGACACTGGCGCAGAAAGCCTAACGGGGGAAAGAGTCCTGCGCGTCGCGCATTTAATTAGGGAAGACAATTTTATGGTGACTTATGGAGACGGTGTTGCAAATATTGATATAAATAA
>JBBTVJ010000026.1:0-3004 GCA_038063295.1 Patescibacteria group bacterium
CTTCCCGGATTTGCAAGCGCAATGCCGTTTTCCAAATCTGATTGAAAAACAAACATATTTTCCATGGGTGAAGGAAAAACAGTAGCTTGTCCGATAGACTCATTGCCTCCAAGTATAAATTGCTGAAATTTAAGAGACAAAGAGATAGGTTTTGGAGACTTAACGCGAATCCATCCAGATAGAAAATTGTTACTTTTTAAAATTGAAATTTCTTCATGCTCTCTTGCACCTGGAATTAAATCAACAACAAATATCGATCCGTACCCATGATCTGTAAAAACATTGGCTGGGTTGCCGAAATCATCGAAAAATTCAAACATAACAGAGTGTGGTTTTGAGTCCACAATGTCCACAAATACTTTTGACTCCCATTCAGTGAGAGAAAGCTTTCCTGCCACAAAATGCGGCAGATATTGGGTAATGGTTTGATCTGCAAACAGTTGCTCATCGGACTGCGCTTTTTTAGAAAAAAACATAGCCGCAAGCAACAAAAACACCAAAGTCAACACAAGTTTTCTCATGTCAATGTTCCTCCTTGCCATGCCGTAGCTTTAGCGCAGGCTGGCTTTTATCTACCGTACATTATACCAAATTAGCCTCAAATGTCAACCCCGCACCATTCGATGCGGGGTTAATATAAATTACGCAGCTTGTTGCTCGTCTTCAAAAATCACTTCCACATTGTGCTTTGCAAATACTGCGCGGATAATCTCCCGTTGTTTGGCTTTAAATTTTTCGGGAGTGAGAATTGAAAAATCACATCTAACTCCGTCGTTAGCTCCATAAAGAGTTCTGGCATCTTCGGAATTTTCCTTAAAACTTGTAATTTCAATAAGCCACTTAGCTTCCTCTGGAATAGCAGAATAATTTAAAGCAAGCGCCGTCCCATTGTTAGCTAATACAGTATTAGGCACACCGCACTGGTTAAGATAAAGCCCTACACAGCAGGATCCTTTTGTATTCGGATTATAAAGCAGTGCGTTATATAATGCACTTAATCGTTTTTCGGGCATCGAAGAATCTTGCCTAAACTTTGGATTCACCCTTATCGCATGATACCAGTTTTTCCCCAGCACCAGCTTCCTCATATTTGCCTCCTTTGGCAGATTGATTGTTATTTTTTCGTTAAAACTTCTATTTTGGAGTATAACAAAAACCTCAAAAGTTGTCAACTATTCAAGATATCCATCCTTGGTATATTTGTTTGCCGGATCCCACATCATCCATGATGTTAACCCCGCGTCGTAAGTGGCTTGAATTTGAGCGCGGATTTTTTGAGCATCGTATATTGCTCCCAAATCAAAATCCTGAAGCCATGGACGCAATTTTAAAGGCGAAGAACTTGCCGCAATCACCCGCTCAACGCCTCTTTTCATGGAATACAAAACCACCTCATACGGATGCGCAGCTGGATTTTTAAACCCTTGAAAAGTCGCGGGGTAATGCGATGGATATACCATTGGAGAAACATAATCAAAATATGGCTCAATTCTTTCTAAAACCTGCCCGATATTTAATCCATCAAAATTTGTCATGGTCATGCCAAAAACATCCGCGGAAATCGGCACGCCGGTGTTTTTAAGTGCGCTATTTAAATATTTAAAAAATTGTTCAAGAAGTATTTCCTTGGCCAATGGCGAGTCAATACTCAATCCACCACTATCGAGCCCGCTTAAAACTTTTTGTGAAATTGGAAATGCGATGTCCTTCATATTTCCATCCGAAGGAAAGCGAATATAGTCAAAATTCAATTCATCAAATCCCATTTTTTCAGCTTCTCTGGCAACTTCCACCGTGTATTGCCAAAATTCTTCCGCGGAAGGATCAATATACATAAGACCCTTGCGGTCTTTCCAATTGCTGCCGGTTTTCGTTTTTACAGCAATATCCGAATTATATTTGGCGTAAAAGGGATCTTGAAAAACAGTTATGCGCGCTATGGCATAAATGTTATTTTGATGCAATTCATTTACAAATTCTTTTAGATCCTGAATGCGGATTTCCTCTGAGCCAGCAGTGTCAACTAACTTACTTTTAGTATCAAAAGCCACTCTCCCCGTATAATCTTTTACGTCTGTGACCAAGCTGTTAATTTCCGATTTTTTTATAAAATTTACCAGTTCGGTTCTCCATTTTGGGGTGCCAGCCACCCAGCTTGTCATGTAAATTGCTTTTAGCGGCTCGGGAGTCTTAATATGCTCAACTTTTTCTTCTTTTTGAAAACCCCTTGCCTCTAAAGAAACATATGCTAAGTCAGATACATCAGATAAAAGAACATCGAAGGCCTGCTGAATTAAAAAAACTGCCGCCGCCGCGACAGCCAAAAATACCGCGTATTTAAAAATTTTTGCTTTAAGCGTCGTGAGAAACATCGTCAGTTTTTTTAGAAGCCAGTCTTGATTCCGAAAGAATCCAAAACCCCAACACACAAAACACAACGCCGCCCAGCGCCATTGTTGTTTTAAAAATAAAAGTAGTAAGCCCCAAAAAAGGAGCAATTATAAAAACCGAGCCGAGCATGCTCACAACCCACTGTTTCCACATAGAGGTTATTATACTACATAGCTAAAACTTTGTCTGCCTTTCCCGGCGGCGAAGAAAAATTAGATATGCAATCATCCCCGAAAGCAGCAAAATTAGCACCGTAAGAAATGTTACTATCCAAGGAAAATTTCTAACATCGGGGGGTATCAAGGAAGCAAATGTTGACTGGGTTTTTTCTTCCTCTTTTTTTGTTTCTCCCGGAAGCAAAAGCGGTATTCCTTTGCCGAACGCCAATTTTGAATTATTTTCTGTTTTTTCTACTCTTTCTACAATAACGGAATTTGGTTTTGCTAAATTAGAATTTAAGCTTGCGAGAGTTAAACTCATTTGCCTCAAGCTTGCCTGCATGGACGATATTTGAGTAAGCGCTGAAGGATCTTGGATTGGATTCTGGGCGGCTGTGGGCGTAGGAGCGGGAGTAGGAGTAGGAACACCGAAAGACACAGCATTTACTGGCCTT
>JBBTVJ010000027.1:0-2714 GCA_038063295.1 Patescibacteria group bacterium
TAACTTTGGCCTAAACTTAGTTTGGGACAAGAATAAGCGTAAAAATTTTGATGTAATATAATACGGTATGTTGGCTATCAGTTTATAGTCCATAGTCCTTAGTCCATAGTTTTTTAAATCTATTTTTAAAATATCCCCATGTATGATTTCGACATTTCGAAATTCGGGCATTTTTTCTTTCAAATACTTAACCAATTCCTTGTCTTTTTCTACTGCGATTACTTTTTTTGCGTTTTGCACTAAGCTTTCGGTTAAAACTCCTTTGCCTGGACCAACTTCAAGAACGATATCTTTTTTGGATACTTCGCCTGCGCGCAGAATATCTGCAACAATGTATTTATTTATTAAAAAGTGCTGACCAAGATGTTTATTCGACATAAATATTTTCCTCTATTTCGTGTTCATAATTTTTTGGCTGTCCGAGATATGCTAGCAAATACTCCGGTATTTCTCCTAAAAATCTTGAGGGGGTTGATATGTTTGTACTGCCAAAAATTGTTCGGTTTGCGGTTAAGGAAAGGTAAAGCCTTGTTTTGGCGCGAGTAAGTGCTACATAAAATAATCTGCGCTCCTCTTCTATTTCTGCCGGTTTCATGGACAATATATGTGGAAATATACCCTCTTCAAGTCCAGATATAACTACTGCTTCGAACTCAAGGCCCTTCGCCATATGTGCAGTCATGAGCGTGACTTTACCCCCGGTTGTGGTTAAAGCATCGTTTTTATCATCAGCTGAAAATAGCGAAACATGTTCTAAAAACTCTTCCAGTGAACGGTTTTTAGCGATAGTAAGAAGTTCTTGTACATTAAGCCAGCGCTCCGTACCTTTTTCTGTGCCATCGTTGATAAATTCTTTATAGCCGATTTTTTTAATCAAGGTTTGAATTGTGTCATAAGCAGATTTAGTAACTCCATCCCCTCCTCTTACAGTAAAAAAAGAAGCATTGGCACTCATTCTTAAAGCTTCCATTAATTTTTCAAAATCGCTGATTTTTTTTCTTTCGGCGCTACTTAACTCTTGTATCCCGCCAAAAACCTTGAGCATTAATGTTTTTCCAATACCTCTTGGGGGCACGTTTAAGATTCTTTTTTTGCTTATTGTGTCTAGGGAGTTTTGTGCAAGTCGCAAATACGCCAATATGTCTTTTACTTCTTTTCTTTCGTAAAATCTAAATCCTCCAAAGACTTTGTATGGTACGCTCTTTGTGAGCATTGCTTCCTCAAGGGCTCTGGATTGGGCGTTGGTGCGATAAAGAATCGCTACATCACTCCATTTTATTTCTTTATTTTTGTATAAACTTGCGATTTCTTTTACAATGTTTTGCGCTTCGTCTTTTTCGTTTACTCCAAATATAACCCTAATCAGTTCTTTTCCTTGGCGCTGAGCTATAAGATTTTTGGGAAGCCGGGCTTTATTATTTAAAATTACTGCGTTTGCTGCTTCCAGTACTATATCTGTTGAGCGATAATTTTGCTCAAGGGTTATTATTTTAGCTTCCGGGTAATCTTTTTGAAAGTTAAGTATGTTTTTAAAATCAGCGCCCCGCCAGCTGTAAATTGCCTGATCGATATCTCCTACCGCAAAAATATTTTTGTGCGATATGGCAAGTAATTTTGAAAGTATATACTGAGCTTCGTTTGTGTCTTGGTATTCGTCTATATGTATAAATTGCCAGCGGTTTTGATATATTTCTAGTATTTTTTCATCGAATCTTAAAAGATTTGCGGGCAGCATTAAAAGATCGTCAAAATCCAGCGCGTTTTGGATTTTCTTTTTTTCTTCATAAAACGTCCATATCCTTTTTAAAAAATCTTCCCAGAGGCTATTTTCTTCGAAGAATTCGTGGGTCAAAAGAATGTTTTTCATCCCAGATATTTTATTTTTAAATTTTCTGGGATCATACTGCTTATGATCAATATTCAACTCTTTTTGACAATCTTTTATTAAATCTTGCGAATCATCTTCGTCTAATATTGTAAAGTATTTGCCGATATTAAGAGCTTTCAAGTTTTCTTTTATAATTAAAAGCCCAAGCCGATGAAAGGTTCCAATAAAAGGTCCGGGATTCATTATCCCTATACGCTGCTTCATTTCTTCGGCTGCTTTGTTTGTAAAAGTCACTGCCAAAATTTCTTTTGCAGCCACCCCCTTTTCAATAAGCCGCTTTATTCTTTCTGTAATAACTCTGGTTTTTCCAGCTCCAGCGCCGGCTACTACTAAAATGGGTCCTTGTTCGGTTTCTACTGCCTCTTTTTGTTTTTGGTTTAGTTCCATAGATTAAAGACTAAAGATTAAATATCAAAAACACAAACCAAAGGGCTATAATTTTATATCCACAGGAGAACCTTTTGCGGGTTGCCCGCGGGGGGTATAAATGCTATTGTTAATAGAACGGTCGTACTGGAGCATTCGAGGTAAAAATGTCAAGAAATTGGAGCTATTTTACCTCAAAAAAGCGCTGTTATTAGCTTAGTCTTTTAGTCTATTTTAACACATTTAAATAAAGCTATTTTTGTCTGTGTTTTGTGCGCCTTGTGTTTTATATTTTTGGCTAACCCCACTCATGCGGGCTTATTTTCCTTTTTGGAGAAATTACTCGCAGAAGAAAAAAACCCCAACTCTTATAATTCTCAAAATTTGCCCATTTTGAGTTCTTCTCTCAACTTAAGCGCTATCGCTAATGCTATTGGTGGTGCCCCTATAAACTTTGTGG
>JBBTVJ010000028.1:0-6010 GCA_038063295.1 Patescibacteria group bacterium
CGCGACTCAAATTCTAATAATGGTGAGCATCCGCCAGACATAGTGACGCAAATTGCATATATTGCAAAAGAATGGACTAGTTCTGATCAAAATACACCTTCAGTGGGGCAAGTATTGGAATACTTTAAGCCCAAGGCGGATTTTGCAAAGAAAAATATTACAAAAGCTGCGGTTATTCACTTCGAAAATACTAAAAAATTTGTTGTCGATTTTGAGGATGGTAGCGAAATCATTGGTATTGTGACCCCCGGTGACAATAAGTATATTGAAGGTGAGCCATTTGCGATTGAATACACAGAAGGCCAGAAGCGATGGAGACTGGAAAAGGATTCCGGGAGCAACGTTTTTAATAAAAGAAAAGAAGTGGCACTTCCCAAAGTTGCCACAGGAATTTACTAAAAAATATCCCCCTGATTGCAATCGGGGGGATTTTGTTTTAGAATTAAGTTAGATTTAAAAAAGGATGAATAGGACAAATGAAAATGCAGATTTTAACTCTTTTGTTTATTTGTGTTATTCCCAGAATCTCTTTTGCTGATGATTTTGAAATAAAGAGAGATGAGGATTTTAATAATGCTGTTCTTAAAACACAAGTTGTTTGTAGATATACCAATCACCCTGATCAAGCAAACCATTTTAACAGTTTTTTTGTAGGGCACATTAAGACCAAAAACGGCTTTAAAGAAAAATTGATATCCGTGGGACACGGATTTAAATGCGGTCATTTTTCAGGAGAAACCGGACGCATTATTGCTGTATCCATTTTGTTAAACGACAAGATTTTTGATGGAGGATCGGTTTTAAAAGCTGAAGATATCAATGGCCCTACAGATTCTTTAGATATTGGGCTTTTTGAAATAAATTTGCCGTTTACGTTGGAGCATAAACACCTCCGCATTGGAAGACGTGAGTGGGTTTCTGTCGGTTCACGGGTTGTTGTACGCGGGTTTATGTATCCATCAAGTTCTTTGTGGGACGTTACTCGCTATAAGGTTGGATATGTGGAATACGTTGGTGATAGCATGATAAGAATTTCTACGAGTGCCTATCCCGGAATGTCTGGAAGTCCAGTTGCTTTAAAGTATAATGGCAAATGGTATGTGATAGGAGTAGTTTCACAGTTGAGATTTAGCGAGCACTACGGACTTTTAGATATGTTGTGGGCTTCTTTGATACCAAAAGACTTTATAAAGTAAAATAATCCCCTGATTGCCTAGCAATCGGGGGGATTTTGTGCTAAAATTCTTTTGTGAGGTTAAAGAAAAGTAAAAAATCAAAGAATCAATCTAAAAACAAGGGGGGGTGGGAAGTTGGTTTGGGTGATGAGACCAAACGCTCTATTTTGATTATTTTTTCCTTTGTGTTGTGTGCTGTTTTACTCCTTTCTTTATTCGGAAAGGCTGGTATTTTTGGTAGCTATATAAAAAATTTTTTAGTTTTACTTTTTGGTAGAGGTTTTTGGGTGGCTCCCATAGCATTTTTTTTATTGGGCGTGTCTCTTATAAAATCTTTTCCCAAAAAAATATTTTTGGGGGCACTAGCAGGAATTGTATTTTTTTTCTTAAGCTCTTTGGGAATGTTAGACATTATTTTTGGAGAGTATGTTGGTGGTTACGTAGGTTTTGGAGTTTCCCATATTCTGCTTTATCTATTTGATTATTGGGTGAGCGTTATTTTGCTTTTTTCTTTATTTTTGGTTTCTATTTTAATGATGCTCAATTCTTCTTTTAATTTTAGTGTAAAGGATAAAAAAGAGGAAAAATCAAAAGTAAAATGGGCGGAAGACATGGAGGCTGATGGGGATGAAAATGAAGAACTTACGGAGGAAAATGAGTCAGAAGAAGCGGAAGAAGAGGTTGAAGATGAAACAGAAGAAGAGAAAGAGCCAATTTTTTCTAAAAAAGAAAAAGAAGAGGTTTTGAATTTGAATCCCAAAAAGCAATTTTCCTTAAAATATGTTCCACCGCCATTAAATCTTTTGGAAGATGATAGGGGAACTCCATCAAACGGCGATATCAAAGCCAACGCAAATATTATACGGCGTACTTTGCAAAATTTTGGTATTGACGTGGAAATGTTTGAGGTAAATGTGGGCCCTTCTGTTACTCAATATACTTTAAAACCGGCAGAGGGTGTAAAACTTTCGCGGATTACTGCCCTGCAGAGCGATTTGTCTTTGGCGCTTGCAGCACACCCACTGCGTATTGAAGCGCCAATTCCCGGAAAGTCGCTTATTGGCATCGAGGTTCCAAACCGTTCGATTGCTTTAGTTGGACTGCGTAGTCTTCTTGCGACATCCGAATTTCAAGGCGCTTATTCTTTGGCAATGGCTTTGGGAAGAGATGTCACAGGTTCTCCTTTATTTGCCGATATTGCTAAAATGCCTCATCTTTTGATTGCGGGTGCTACTGGTTCTGGAAAGTCAATTACAATTCACACGATTATTGTAAGTTTATTGTATAAAAACTCTCCAGAGTTTTTGAGATTTCTCTTAATTGATCCCAAAAGGGTAGAGCTTACGGTATACAATGAGATTCCGCATCTTTTAACGCCAGTTATTGTGGACTCAAAGAAGGCTGTTATGTCACTGCGGTGGGCTGTTAAAGAAATGGAAAGGCGTTATGAGGTTTTGTCTGATGCAGGAGCAAGAGATATAAATTCTTACAACAACAAATTAATAAAGACAAATCTGAAAACTGAAGGTAGTGACGAAGCAATGCCTAATATTTTGATTATAATAGATGAACTCGCAGATTTAATGTCTACATATCCAAGGGAAGTTGAATCAAGTATTGTGCGCCTTGCGCAAATGTCGAGAGCCGTAGGTATTCATTTGCTTGTTTCCACTCAAAGGCCTTCTGTTGAAGTGATAACTGGATTGATTAAAGCAAACATTACTTCTCGTCTTGCCCTGCAAGTTGCTTCTCAGGTAGACTCGAGAACTATTTTGGATATGTCGGGAGCAGAGAAACTTTTGGGCAACGGCGATATGCTTTATCTTGCTGGAGATACCTCTAAGCCCAAAAGAGTTCAAGGGGCGTTTATTTCAGAAAAAGAAATAAGGAAAGTCTCTTCGTTTATAATAGATCAAGCGGATAAATTTGAAACGGAAGAAATTGAAATTGATTCTAAAATTCCTTCCGCCGATTCTTTTAATGATGTGGAAAATGGAGACGATGATGAACTTTTTGAGTCTGCAAGAGAGCTGGTAATTGAGGCTGGGAAGGCATCGGCATCGCTTCTGCAGCGCCGGCTTCGCGTGGGATATGCTCGCGCGGCGCGGCTTATTGATATGCTTGAAGAGCATGGAATAGTGGGTCCCGGCGATGGCGCAAAGCCCAGAGAAGTTTTAGTAAGCCGCAACGTAAGTATCGAAAATTCCGAAAAAAATATAAACAATCTGCAAAATTAAGTTATCCACAAACCCCACTTTTTGTATATGTATTAAGGGTAGTACCAAATTTGACCGATCGTCCAATTTTCGTACAATAACATTGATATGCCAAGACACACTCCGATTTATTTCAGTGACAAGTCTTTTTCTAAAGAGGATAAAGATAGATTAAAAAGATTTATAGAAAAATACCCAATAGCTTCGTCAATAGGGAAAGCCGTTCTTGCTACAGCAGTATTAGGTGGTGCTTTATCACTTACAGTTATCGCTCCCAGAATTACTTATATGATAGGGAAGAGTAAAAGCAAAATTATTAAAGATAAGAAAGAACGATATAGGAAATTATGGCGCAGATTTTACGATATGAAAAAACAAGATATTTTTGAGATTGAGAAAGATAATCCGGACGGCTCGATAACATATCGTTTAACTCAAAAAGGTCAAACGATTACTAAAAAATTTCTATTAGATATTTTGGCTATCGAACCACAAAAAACCTGGGATCAAAAATGGAGAGTAGTGATTTTTGATATCCCAGAAAAATATAGAAAAGCTCGCAAAGAGTTGCAACATAAACTTAGAGAACTAGAATTTGAAAAATTGCAAAGAAGCGTATGGGTACATCCATTTCCATGCGAGGCAGAAGTAAATTTTCTCAAAGATACTTTTAATGTTCATCCTTTTGTGGAGGTATTTACAACTACAGATTTAAAAAATAAAAGAATATTCTATAAGTTCCAGCGTTTTATCGTATAGTACGTAATTATGACGATCGTCCAAAGTACGTACTATAATTGTTGCAAAAATTAGTAGATTGTGCTAGACTAATTTCAGATTTAAAAGGGTTAAAAATTGAAATTTGTTGAATCGCGAGATCCAATGTTGGATACATCGGGAAAAATTGCTGCGTTTTACGGGCGTGAATACTACTGTTTTTCTAATTTTTCAAGTTTTGCGGTACTTTGGCGAGGTCGACTGTGGATGACATCCGAACATGCTTACCAAGCCGCAAAGTTTTTTGACACAAGCACAGAATTTGTTGAAATGATTTTTTATGCTAAATCAGCGTACTCAGCATTAAAGTTTGCCAAAGCTTTAAAGCATTTGCGAGCAAAGGACTGGGAAGAAAGAAAACTTTCTATTATGGAAGAAGTATGCCGTGCAAAGTTGCAACAGCATGGATATATCCAAAGAAAGCTTTTGCAAACAGGTTTGCTTGAAATTGTTGAAGACTCTCCGGTAGATAGTTTTTGGGGATGGGGTCCGGATAAAAATGGCAGAAATGAACTTGGTAAAATTTGGATGAAGCTACGTTCAGAGTTAAATGAAACGAAAATATGTTATCACTGTAATGGAGTCGGAAGACTTAAAGACTTTATGTCCAAATCTAGATTTGCGGTATTGGATTGGTTAAGTTTTGATGGTGAAATATGCAATTTGTGCGGTGGAACGGGAAAAATTCCAGCAAAGGGGGCGTGATGGCAAAAAAAATTACCCGGAGATCCAAACTCAAAAATGGAAATATAATTCGATATAAGACCTTGGGAGGCTATTTTGTAGGAATTGTTGTTAGGGAAGAAACATTTTTAAAAGAACCCGGTTTTATAGCAATTCAGATTTATCCGGCATCTGAAATTACGAAAGAATTAAAAAAAGATGGCGTTGATGAATATCAAAGGATTCATTTAAAAGATCTTGAACTTTACGGCGCTGAGGTTATAAAGCCAATTGAGTTGGTTTCAATTTATAGATCTTTGCTTGATAAAGTTATCTATCAAGATAATCGAATAAGAACTCTATTGAACTCTATTGGCAAAAAATTCTAGTAAATTATAATAAATTTTTTTAGTACCCCTGCCTTAACGGCAGGGTTTATTTTTTTTCGGCTCGTTCGGAGTATTCGCCGGATTGGGTGTTTACTCGGATTGTGTCCCCTTCGTTTATAAACATGGGCACATTTATTTGAAGACCATTTTCCAAAACCACTGATTTTGATCCACCTGCAGCTGTGTCTCCTTTATATGAAGGTGGAGCTTCGGCAACCAAATAATCAATTTTTACAGGTAACTCTAAGTTTATAATTTTATCACCGAACTTGTAGGCAATGCATTCAATGTTCGGCTTTAAAAATTTTGCTTTGTCTCCCAATATTTCGTCACCCAAAGAAAATCTTGCGGATTTGTCACTTTTTTTGTGGAAATAATGTTCTCCTCGTGATGAATATATAAAAACAACCAGCTCTTTTTCTATATTTGCCTCTGCAAATGAATCGCTTTGCTGGAAAGTTTGCGTGGAAATTTTGCCGCTTATTAAATTGCGCAGTTTTGTCTGTACGGTAGGGCGTCGCTGCTGCATGCGCAAAAAAGCATATTCAAGTACTTCGTAGGGTTCCCCATTCATTACAAATATTGTGCCCTTGGTTAAATCGGTATAGGAAAGCATTAAAAATTAGGTTATCATAAATGCGATGGAGTATCAAGTGACAATTGGTATGGAGGTTCACGCCGAGCTTCACACAAAAACGAAGATGTTTTGCGCATCTCTCAACGATTCCGAAGAGCGCCATCCAAATATAAATATTTGTCCGATTTGTTTGGGGCACCCCGGCGCACTGCC
>JBBTVJ010000028.1:6020-16894 GCA_038063295.1 Patescibacteria group bacterium
TGCCTTATGCAAATGAAGAGGCAATAAAACATGTGCAGCGTGTTGGACTTGCATTAGGTGGAATTTTGCAGAAATTTTCACGATTTGACCGCAAGAACTACTTTTATCCTGACCTCCCAAAAGGTTATCAAATATCGCAGTACCAACACCCTTTGGTATTTGGCGGGGGTTTAAATGGGGTTAGGATAACAAGAGTGCATTTAGAAGAAGATACCGCTAGATTAATTCACAATAAAGAAGACGATACGCTTGTCGATTTCAACAGAGCCGGCATTCCTTTAATGGAATTAGTGACCGAGCCAGATTTGCATGATGCCATTTCAGCAAAAAGATTTTGCGAGGAACTTCAATTAATTTTGAAATATTTAGGAGTATCGGATGCTAATATGGAAAAAGGACAGATGAGATGCGAAGCAAATATCTCACTTCGTGAAATCAGCGATAAATCAGCAATTTTGGGTACAAAAGTGGAGGTAAAAAATCTCAACTCTTTTCGTGCAGTGGAGGAAGCGATTTTGTATGAAATTGAGCGCCAAAAAAAAGTGTTGGAAAGCGGAGAAAAAGTAAAACAAGAAACTCGCGGGTGGGATGAAGACAAAAAAATCACGTTTTCTCAGCGGAGTAAGGAATCCGCACATGATTATCGATATTTTCCAGAACCAGATTTGCCTCCCATGGAGTTTAGTGATGAACATCTAGATAATTTAAGGGGAACTATTCCAGAACTTCCTGCGCAAAAAAGAATTAGATTGGCTGAAGAGTATAAAATTCCTGACAATTTGATTGAAATTTTGATACACGATAAATATTTATCAGCATTTTGGGAAAAGACGATGTCAGAGATGAAAAACTGGCTGAACGAAGAAAAAGATATGGGAGAAGAAAAATTCCTTAAAGCCACTGCAGTGGCGGTTAATTACTTTTCTTCCGATTTTTTGGGACTAATAAAAGAAAAAGAAATTCCAGTTTCAGAAGTTTTGGTAGAGCCGGAAAATTTCGCAGAGCTTATTAAAATGATAGTGAGAAATGAAATTTCATCACGAGGTGCAAAAAATGTTTTAAAATATATGGTGGAGCGCGGCGGCGACCCTTCGGAGATAGTAAAAACACTGGGACTCACTCAAGTTAGTGATACAGGTACTTTAGGGGAAGCTGCGCGTAATGTTTTAGCCCAAAATGAGAGTGCTGTAGCGGATTATAAAAAAGGCAAAACTCAAGTTTTGCAGTTTTTGGTGGGACAAGTGATGAAGGAGACCGGGGGGGCAGGGAATCCAGAGATCATAAAAGGGCTATTGACAAGAATTATTCAAGAGCAATCCAATTAATTTCTTTATTTCGTTTAAAATATGTCATTTGGCGTTTGGAGTATTTATTGATTTCGCCTTCTAATTTTTTTAGCATCTCCTCTTTTTTTAATTTACCGCGCAGATACAAAGAAACGTATCTATACTCAAGCCCCAAATCAAAAAGCCGCTTCCAAGTTAAACCTTGTTTTCGCAGTGTTTTTACTTCTTTTACGATTCCTTGAAGCCTACGAAGTAAGCGGTTATGTATTCTGCTTTTTAGCTCTTCGGGTTTTCTTTTTATTCCAATCCAGAGAATATTGTTTGGTGAGAGAACGCCGTATGTTTTCGAAAAGCTTTCGCAGGCGCGAAAAGCTTGGTTTCCGACGAAGTCGGAATTTTCGCGCCGAGAATGCAGATAATCGGCGGCCGCAGGAGCCGACGAATTATCGGTTTGAGAAAATATACGGCGTTCTTGAGCCACTTCAATCGCTCTTATTAATCTCACCCTATTATTTTTATCAATATTTTTAGCCCTTTTCGGGTCCAGTTTTTTGAGTAAATTAAATAGTTTACCAGTTGAATAATTAGATAATTTTTTTCGTAGTTTTAGGTTTGGTGGAATTTCAGATAGCATTACTCGATTGAGGGCGGCATCAATATAAAATCCCGTGCCGCCAACGATAATCGGTGTTTTGCCTTTTTGCCAAATTTCTTTTATTGCTTGTTGCGCGCATTTTTTAAAATCATAAGCGGAAAAAACTTTTTTTGGATTTGTAATATCAAGACAGTGATGCGTCACCCCCATCATTTCTTTTTTTGTAACTTTTCCGGAACCGATATCGAGTCCCTTGTAAACTTGTCTGGAATCCGCAGAAATTATTTCACCATTCATTTTTTTTGCCAAAGAAACCCCGAAATTTGACTTTCCGGAAGCATTTGGCCCTACTACCACAATGATTTTTCCAAGCAGTTTATTTGTTGACTCCATATTTTTAATTTATTAGCATTAAATTGGGTATTTTGACAATAAGGATAGGGCTGATTTATGACAAAAATTCTAATTTTAGCCGTTTTTTTGTGTAATGCTGAAGCTTATGCTCAAAACACGAAAAATACTATTATTTTTGACGAAACAGGCAAATCAATTTTGCGGATATACACAGTTTGCGAATATAAAGTAATTTTAAAAAATCCAGTAGATAAGGAAGTAAAAATTTATACAACCATGATTGGTAATGGATTTTTTGCTGAAGATCACTCTGATTTCGGAGATTTTGTTGTGAGTGCAAACCATCTTTTTTTGTGCAATGCAACTATCGGTGAGCTTGTTTCAAGAAAAGTTTTGGAGGAACTAGATAGATCAACCAAGGAAGATTTAAGTCCAGAAAACATTACTGTAATGAAGGATGGAAAAATTAACGATATTTTAGCGTATATTTATGATGGCACATTGGTTTCAAGTATAAATTCAAATCTAAAAGTTTTATATCATACTGATCCACCCAAAACATTAAGCGATCCAGATGCGGTGCTCCTTAAAATTACGGTGCCAAAGGGTGTTTCTCATGCCCATTCATCTTTAATGGAGGATAAAAATTTTGATAAAATTTTTTACCAAGAGAGCATAATAGGAAAAGAAGTTATTGCTCGCGGGTTTCTTACATTTAGTAATGGCTGGTTTTTGCGCTATAGAAACGCTTTAATTGAATGGATTCGACCAGAAATTTTTCAAATAAACGAACTTTTGGATCAAGGTCTTTCTGGTGGCCCTGTAACTTATTTTGATAACAAAAAAACATACGCTATCGGCGTTATATCGCGTGGTCCAGCGCAGCAAAACAATCATGTTTTTGATATGTCGTGGATTACTGTTATAAAAAAAAGTTTTTTAGATAAAAGAGATAAAAAGTAATAATCGCTCCTTAAAAGGATTTAAGGAGCGATTCTGTTTTTTTAAAAAATTCTTCAGTTTTCATACTGCCCCTATCACCTTCTTTTCTTTCTCGCACTGCCACTGTTTTTTCTTTTTCTTCTTTTTCACCTATCACAAATAGATACGGAATTTTTTGCATTTCTCCTTCTCTTATTTTTTTGCCAATCGATTCGTTGCGCAAATCCAGCTCAACTCTAAAATTTTTTTCTTTCAATATTTTTTCAACTTCTTTTGCGTAATTTTCTACTTTGTCGTTTACAGTCAGGATTTTAATTTGTACTGGGGAAAGCCAAAAAGGCAGCGCTCCGTCGAAATGCTCAAGCATTATGCCGATAAATCGTTCAAATGAGCCAAAGATTGCTCGGTGGATCACCCAAGGTTTTTGCTTATGTCCATTTTCATCTACATACGAAAGATCAAATTTTTCTGGAAGCATTGTTAAATCTAATTGGGCGGTGCCAAGCTGCCAATCGCGCCCTTGCGAATCATTTATATGCACTTCAATTTTCGGCCCGTAAAAAGCACCCTCACCTTTTGCTGTTTCATACTTTATTTTAAGAGATCCAAGAGCATCTGCTAAAGCTTTTTCTGCTTTTTCCCACTCCTCTTTTTTTCCAAGAGCTTTTTCGGGTCTTGTAGCTAAAACATATTTGGCTTCAAATCCCATTTTTTTATAAAAATTTTCAATAATTTTCACAACCTTAATAATTTCTTCTTCAGCTTGGTTCGGGCGCACATAAATATGCGCGTCATCCATAGTTATTTGTCGTACCCTAAAAAGCCCCCCCAAAGTTCCCGAAAGTTCGTTTCGGTGAAGTCTTCCAATTTCCGCAAATCTTAGCGGCAGATCTTTATAGCTTCTGATTTTGGAGTTGTAAATATATGTTGATTCTGGGCAGTTCATGGGCTTTACAACTAATGTCTCATTTTCATCAACAGGATTTTTAAAATAAAACATATTATCTCTGTAATGCTCCCAATGCCCCGACTTTTCAAAAACCTCCATTTTTACCATTATAGGTGTTGAAATTTCTTCATACCCCTCTTTATCATTTATTGCTCTTCCGTATCTTTCAAGTTCCCTAAAAATTACCATTCCCTTCCCATGCCAAAAAGGAGCTCCTGGGGCAATGTCGTGAAAAGAAAATAAATCCAGTTCTTGCCCCAAATCCCTATGATCGCGATGTTTTTCTTGAGCCATTTTTTTATCTTATAAAACTTCTCTCACTTGCGCAAATCGAAAAAGAGCATTAAACTAATTCTAGACTTATTAAGGAATGCGATTTTGAAGCAAAAAAATATTGGTTCGGGAAAACATTTATATGACCTAATTTTTGATGCATTGGACGAATCAGCGGTGGGGAGAAGCGATTTTAAGGGAACCAGTGCTTATGAGGTTGCACGCAGAATTAGGGCAAAAGATACTAAGTTTGATGATCACGCAATTGAAAACGCACTAGAAGAATTGGTTAAAACCGGCATTATAAAAAAAGTTGAACGGCAACCTTTTTTTAGTAAGGAGAACATTCTTACCGACAGCAGACGCCCCAAGTGCCCCATATGCAATAGTGAAAACTATGATGGTTGGGACTGCTAAGATTGCAAATTTGCCTTGCCGCAGAAAGCGCGAAAAGCTTTTCCAAAGATCATAAAAACAAAAAAATAAAATTAAATTTTACAGCCAAGTTCAAGCAACTTGGCTTTCTGCTAAACCATTTTTCATTAACCCATTTTAATTCACTACGATATATCGTAGTGAATTACTAAACTTATTTGACGATCGTCTAACAATTTTAGTAAATGGATTTTATTTCTTCTGCAATGATGGATGGTGTACCGTTGCGTTCGTTGTATCTTCCGAGGATTATTACACAGTTGTCTGCAACTATATGATGTCCAAATTGCTCAAGAATTTTTGGGAAAATCACTCCCTCAATTTCATCTCCCAAATCCTGCAGTTTTATAAACATCATGGGATCCCCGTTTTTTGTAAATATTCTGCGCGATTCTGTTATCATACCCGCGATATTTATAAGTCGGGTTGGCTTTTGAGCTTTGAATTTTTCTATATCCAATTTATTTTTTGTGTTTTGGTAATTTGCGCTTTGCGTAACTTTTTCCATTGGGTGTCCAGAAACGTAAACTCCCAAAAGCTCTTTTTCCCAGCGCAGCTTTTCTTCCAAAGACACCGGAGTTGTTTTTCCCAGACGAAGCTGAGGTATAGATGAGTTAACTGTCACAAGCGAAAAAAGCGATGACTGGTTTTGAGACTTTGCTGATTTATGCAATCGCGCATATTCCAAAATACGTTCCATATTCATAAGTACTTCGTTTCTTTCTCCTAACTCATCTAACGCTCCGGTTTTTGCGAGAGCCTCGATTGATTTTTTATTGAAGTCTTTGGAATCAATTCGTTCCAGAAAGTTTTGAATATTTAAGAAATCTCCGTTTTTTTGTCGTTCAAAAATCAACGCATCTACTACATTTACTCCAACGTTTTTTATAGTAGCAAGCCCAAAGCGAATTTCCTGCCCAAAGATTGAAAATGTTTTCCGGCTTTTATTTACAGAAGGAGGAAGTATGGGAATATTTAAGTTTTTGCATTCTTTTATCAAAAAAGAGATTCTATCTATATTTTTTTGTTCCGCGTTTAAAAGTGCGGTCATAAACTCGATAGGATAATGGCACTTAAGGTAGGCAGTTTGGTAGCCTATCATTGCATAGCAGGCGGCGTGCGATCTGTTGAAACCATATCTGGCAAATGGTTCCAGTAATTCTCCCAGCTCATTTGCTATATGATGCGGTATATTATTTTGCTTCATTCCTGCTACAAATTTTTCCTTTTGCTCTTCTAAAAGTTTTCTTATTTTTTTCCCGATTGCTTTTCGCAAAATATCCGCTTGCGAAAGCGTAAATCCTCCCAAATCACGAGTTATTTGCATAAGCTGTTCTTGGTAAACGGCAATGCCGTAAGTATTTTTTAAAATGGGTTCAAGTCGCGGATGGAGATAGGTTACTTTTTCCTCCCCATGTTTTCTTTTAATAAAGCTTGGAATAAGCTCGATTGGTCCTGGGCGGAAAAGGGCTACCATAGCTATAATATCTTCTAAACTTGTGGGCCTCAATTCTTTTAAATAACGAGTCATGCCCGATCCTTCAAGCTGAAATACGCCAACTGTTTTTCCTTCAGAGAGCATTTTATATGGACCCGGATCGTCAAGATTTAAGTTATCTATATCAATAACTTTTCCGTGTCTTTCTTTAATTAACTTTAATGTTTCTTCAATTATTGTAAGGTTGCTAAGTCCCAAAAAATCCATTTTTAAAAGTCCCAGGTCTAAAACAGAGTGCATATCATATTGTGTCACTATAGATTCTGTGCGTTCCCCAAACTCACCTTTGGAAGCCGCTTGTTGCAATGGTACGCTTTCGGTAAGCGGATCGCGGCTTATTACAACACCAGATGCATGTACCGAGGCGTGGCGTACAACTCCCTCAAGTTTTGTGGCAGCATCTATTATTTTTTTGGCATTTTCATCATTTTCATAAATTGATTTAAGATCCGCAACTTCTTTCAAGCATTTTTTTAAGTAACCCTCGTGCTCTCCCTGGTTTGGGTTAAAGGGTATCATTTTTGCTATGCGGTCGCACAAAACAAGACTCATTCCCAAGGCTCTGCCGGCATCTCGCACGGCTGCGCGGGCAGCCATTGTTCCGAAAGTTATAATTTGCGCTACCCTGTCTCTCCCGTATTTTTGGGCAACGTATTCTATAACATCGTTTCTTCTCTCATCAGCAAAATCCAAATCAATATCAGGGGGTTCCACTCTTGCGGGATTTAAAAATCTTTCAAAAATTAAAGTATATTTTATAGGGTCAATATTTGTAATTTCCAAAACATATGCTGCCAAGGAACCCGCTACTGATCCTCGGCCGGGGCCTACAATTATTCCGTTTTGCTTTGCCCAGTGCACAAAATCTGCCACTACCAAAAAATATTCTACAAATCCGGTTTCTTGAAGCACAGAAAGCTCGTAATGCAGCCTATCAAATATTTCTTTTGAGGCATTGCCGTATCTTCTATTAATCCCCTCAAGGCACATTTTTTTAAGGTACGAAAATTGAGTTTCATTTTTTGGCACTGGAAAGTGGGGGAGTTGAAATTTTCCAAGTTCCAAATCCAAGTTACACATTTCAGCAATAAGCAAAGTGTTTTTGGCTGATTCAGGAATATCAAAGAAGCGTTCGTACATTTCTTGCGGGGATGATAAAGAGTAATCTTCGTCTTTCATAGTAAGACGGTCTTCATCGTCGAGCTTTGTATTTGTTTGCACAGCCAAAAGCACATCTTGTGCTCCAGAATCCTCTTTTTTTAAATAATGCACATCTTGTGTAGCAACCAGTGGGACGCCGGTTTTTTTGGAAAATTCTATAAGATGAGTTCGCAAAATATTATGGTTTGGAACATTTGGGTGCGAACTTACTTCAATGAAAAAATTTTCTTTACCAAAAATTTCCTGGTACTCCAAAAGCAGTTTTTCTGCTTTTTTAAAGTCGCTATTTAAAAGTGCTTTAGGAATTTCGCCGTTCATGCACCCAGAAAGCGCAATTAAACCCAAGGAGTATTTGCGCAAAATTTCTTTATCTAGTCTCGGTTTATAATAAAAACCTTCAAGGTAAGATGTTGAAACCATGCGTACAAGATTTTTATAACCTTCCTTATTTTTTACAAGTATCGTAAGATGGTATCGCTTATCATCTATATTTGGTCTTTTATCATGCAAAGACCCTTCGGCAATATATGCCTCAAGACCCAAAATCGGTTTTATGTCTGCTTTTTTGCAAGCTTTGTAAAATTCAATTGCCCCATACATGTTGCCATGGTCGGTTAGGGCAAGTGCCGGCATCCCCATCTTTTTTGCTTCCGAAACCAAATCTTTAATTTTTGCCAGCCCGTCTAGCAGGGAATAGTGCGAATGAGTGTGCAGGTGAACAAACGACATATCACTATTCTAAAGAAAATACTTTTTTTGAGAAAGCGTTTTTCTATTGACTATATTGTGAATATATGCTTTTATTTGAAATAGATTATTTGAAAGGATGAATAATGAGACTAAGAGAAAACCCGGTCATTTACTTGATTTTAAAGTTTTGGCACTATGGTAAAGGTAACAGAAAAAGTATTGTTATTTACGCGTTAATGTCGTGGATAGCAAACTTAGCTCATCTTTGTATTCCGCTAATTTTTGTGTTTTCAGTTAACGAATTACAAAAAAATGGAGTTACGGAAAACAATTTTTATTACTTGCTATTTTTGTTATCGCTATTTATAGCGCGTTGCTTATTTGGCTGGTCTCTGCATGGACCATCAAGAATGATAGAGAATAAAAATTCATTTCGTAATCGAGCAAACTATAAAACATTTCTTTTGAGCGGGGTGCTGAATTTCCCACTAGGGTGGCACGCAGAACATCATTCCGGAGACACCTTTGACAAAATAGAAAAGGGTTCAAATGGACTGTTTGATTTTTCAAGCAATACTTTTAGAGTGATTATTGTTGTAAGTTCAATGATTTTTTCTTTTTTTGCTCTTTTGTTTTTTGACAAAGCCGCAAGTTTCATCGCACTTGTGATGATTGTGATTACTATAAGCATTATTGTGGCTTTCGACAAAAAATTGGCATTGCAATACCGTGCCTTAAACCGGATGGAAAACAAAATTTCGGAAAAAATTGTAGATGTTGTAACGAATGTAAACACTGTTGTAATTTTGCGCATTGAGAAGTCGCTTTTGAAATCGATACGCAAAAAAATCATGGAGCCGTTTCCGTTGTTTTGTAAAAACAACAAGCTCAATGAAATCAAATGGTTTTTGGTATCTTTTTGTACCAATGCCATGGTTTTTTTGGTGCTAGTCAGCTATCTTTATCGAGTTTACCATGGACTCCCCTTGGCTTTAGGCACATTTTACGCACTTTACGGATATGCCAATAATGTCGCAGAGCAGTTTTTTGAGCTCGCCGGTTTTTACGGGGACATGTTGAAGTGGAAAGCAAGAGTATTAAACTCTGAAGAGTTGGCGTCGGGCTTTAAATTTGCTGCAAACGGAAAAAATGGAAATGGAAAGTTTTTGTGGAAAGAAATATCTGTAAAATCGTTGAATTTTTCTTATTATACAGAAGAAGGAAAAAACGCTCATTTGGATAATGTATCTTTCGGTTTCAAGAGAGGAGAAAAGATTGCGTTAATTGGATCCACTGGCAGTGGAAAAACAACTTTGCTTAAGGTTACACGAGAACTTTACGAACCGCAAAGCGGCGAAGTATATCTGGACGGCAAAAAACTTAAAGAGAGGTTTTCTGGCATAAGTTCAGAAATAACATTAATTCCTCAAGAGCCTGAAATATTTGCGACAACGATTCTTGAAAATATAACCTTAGGTGTTGAGTATGAAATGGAAACTATAAGAAAATATACTGATATGGCGTGTTTTACAGATGTAGTTGAGGGTTTGCCAAAAAAATTCGATTCCTCAATTAACGAAAAGGGAGTTAATTTAAGTGGGGGCGAGAAACAGCGGTTAGCTTTAGCTCGAGGATTACTTGCTTGCGAAGACAAATCAATAGTTCTTTTGGACGAACCCACAAGCAGTGTTGATATTTTAACTGAAATAAATATCCACAAGAATGTTTTTAGGGCTTTTGCCGATAAAACCATTATTTCATCTGTGCATCGTTTGCCGCTTTTGTCATTTTTTGACCGGATTTATTTGTTTGAGGACGGCAAAATTATTGCAGAAGGAACTTTTGCTGAAATGATTCAAAATTCAGAGAGATTCAGGGAAATGTGGTCAAAATACAGTGAAGCAATAACAACCTAAAGGAGGTGATTGGGTTTGAACAAGAATTGCACGCCGCGGGAGTTGGCGGTGGAACTTTGCAAGAGGCCGAGGCATCGCGTAAGCATGGCGGCAGTAATAAGCGACAACTACGGCATTTTTGCCTGGGGCTGGAATCACGCGGGTTGTGATGGCAATGGAGTGCACGCAGAAGAGCATGCGCTCAGTCGAGCCAATCCCAGGCGATTGCATGGTGCCACTATTACTATTGCCGGCATACGGCATAGGAAAAATGGTACAGGTTTTGTTTTTTCAAAGCCATGCGAAAATCGATGCGCCAGGCTTATCAAAAAATTCGGTCTTAAAAAAATCGAATTTATCACAAAAACCAGAGAGTGGAAAACCATTTTTCTTTAAAACCCCATCCCGAATATTCGGAATGGGGTTTTTCTGTTAAAATGTTTTTATGGTGAAGCAGTATACTGTAGGAATTGACGAGGTGGGGCGGGGGCCGCTGGCGGGACCTATCACTGTTGCTGCGGTGATCAAACCTAAAAGGTTTATATGGAAAAATTTTAAGGATTCTAAAAAATTGAGCCCTGAAAAACGGGAGGAGTTTTTTTTGAGATTTAAAAAAATACCGCACGCAGTAGCGTCTGTGAGCCCCGCAATAATCGATAAAATTGGCATGTCTGCCTCGGCTCGACTTGCGGTTGGCAGATGTCTCAAAAAATTGAAAATTGAAAATTGTAAATTGAAAATTTTATTAGACGGAAGTTTATACGCGCCAAAAACTTACAAAAACCAAGAAACAATT